>JARRPE010000071.1:0-6632 GCA_037383205.1 Methyloceanibacter sp. | reverse complement strand
GTCATCGGCGTTGCGGGCTTGCTCGTAAACATCGTGTCCTTCGTGCTGCTGCGCGGGGCCGACCGGGAGAACCTCAACGTACGCGGCGCAGCCCTGCATGTGCTGGGCGACCTGCTTGGCTCGGTCGCCGCCCTGATCGCGGGCGCGGTCATCGTTCTGACAGGATGGACGCCGATCGATCCCCTGTTGTCGATCCTCGTGGCCCTGATCATCCTCCGGAGCGGCTGGTTTGTAGTGACGGAGTCGGCGCATATCCTCTTGGAGGGTGCTCCGCAGGAACTCGACACCCGCGACATCGCACCGGATCTCGTGGACAACGTGCCCGGCGTCGACGACGTCCACCACGTCCATGTGTGGTCCATCACCCAATCGCGCCGCATGGTGACGCTCCATGCGGTGATAGGCGACGCGGCGCAGATCGATATGGTGGTTAAGGGGGTCAAGGCACGGCTGAAAGAAAAGTTCAATCTCGACCACGCGACGGTCGAAGTCGAGTGCACCGCCTGCGCCGATTCGATAGACGAACCGCACCGGGCGACCTCATGACCGATAAGCCAACTCTCCTTTCCGTCGACAATCTCTGCGTGGACTTCCGCGCGGGCGAGAAGGTCACCCACGCGGTCAAGGATGTCTCCTTCAAGATCGACCACGGCGAGACCCTGGCGCTCGTGGGCGAATCCGGATCCGGCAAGACCGTGTCGGCCTTGTCGATCCTGCAACTTCTCCCCTACCCCGCGGCCTCCCATCCGGGCGGCGAGATCCACTTCAAGGGCGAGAACCTTTTGGCTCTCCAGCCTGACGGTTTGCGCCATGTACGCGGGAACCAGATCTCCATGATCTTTCAGGAGCCGATGACCTCGCTCAACCCGCTCCACACCATCGAACAGCAGATCGCCGAGGTCTTGCGAATCCACAAGGGCATCACGGGCGAGAAGGCGCGTGCGCGTATTCTGGACCTTCTCACGAAGGTCGGCATTCCGAATCCGGAGGAACGGCTCGGCTCCTATCCCCATCAGCTGTCGGGCGGACAGCGGCAGCGTGTGATGATCGCCATGGCTCTCGCCAACGAACCTGACCTCCTCATCGCCGACGAGCCCACGACCGCGCTCGACGTGACCATCCAGGCGCAAATTCTCGAACTGCTGTTGCAGTTGAAGGCCGAGTTCAACATGGCGATGATGCTCATCACCCACGACCTCGGCATCGTTCGCAAGATGGCGGACCATGTGTGTGTCATGCATCACGGCCGGATTGTGGAGCACGGGGCGACCAAAGAGATTTTCGGGAACCCGAAGGACGACTACACCAAGCATCTCATTGCCTCGGAGCCGAAGGGTTCGCCGCCCCCGGCCGACCCGAACGCGAAGACGATCCTCAAGACCGACGATCTCAAGGTGTGGTTTCCGATCAAGCGCGGGTTCCTGCGCAAAACGGTCGGCCATGTGAAAGCGGTCGACGGCGTCGATGTCGATGTCAGAGAAGGCCAGACGCTTGCCGTGGTCGGCGAGTCCGGCTCCGGCAAGACTACGCTCGGTCAAGCCATCTTGCGTCTCATCTCGAGCGACGGACCGATCGTGTATCTCGGCCAGCGTATCGACGGCTACAACTCGAAACAGATGCGGCCCTTGCGCAAGGATCTGCAGATCGTGTTCCAGGACCCCTACGGCTCGTTGAGCCCGCGCATGTCCATCGGGCAGATCATCGAGGAAGGCTTGCTGATCCAGAATCCCGACATCTCTCGTGAGGATCGCGATGCGCGGGTGGTGCGTGCGCTCACCGAGGTGGGGCTCGATCCGAAGGTTCGTGACCGCTATCCGCACGAGTTCTCCGGAGGACAGCGTCAACGCATCGCCATTGCGCGTGCGCTCGTGCTGGAGCCAAAGTTCCTCATTCTCGACGAGCCCACCTCGGCGCTCGACGTTTCGGTGCAGGCGCAAATCGTCGACCTGCTACGCGACCTCCAGAAGAAGCATCGGCTCGCGTATCTGTTTATCAGTCACGACCTGAAGGTCGTCCGAGCGCTGGCCAATTCCATCATCGTGCTTCGGCACGGCAAGGTCGTTGAGCAAGGGGCGTCGCAGGAAGTGTTTGCAAATCCGAAGACGGACTACACCAAGGCGCTGCTGGCGGCGGCCTTCGAACTCGAAACGACGCCGGCCGACGCCGTCTCCACTTGAGGCTTTCGACTAGGGCTTGGAGACGAGGCGCCGGGCGCTCGTGACCTCGAAACCGGCCTCCTTGATGCGCCGGCGCGCCTCTTCGAAAGGCTCGTGCTCGACCGCCATGTGATAGGCGTTGGCATGCAAGAAGGTATCGGTGCTCGTCATAATCCCCACGTGACCTTCCCAGAAGATGAGATCACCCCGCTTCAGTTCGGCCCCGCCAGCAATGTCGACCGGCTCGCCCGCTTCCGCCTCCTGCATATCCGCATCGCGCGGCAATTCATGCCCGGCGGCCGCAGCGGCAAGCTGCACGAGACCGGAGCAATCCAGCCCCACGCTGGTCCGTCCGCCCCACAGATAGGGCGCACCGAGAAACCCTTCTGCGATCGAAACGAAGTCGGGCGCATGCTCACCAACCGGCACGATATGGCTGGCATAGACAAAGCCGCCGGTTTCGAGCGGCACATAGCGTCCGCCTTCCTCGGCGACGCGCACACGCGCATTGAGGCTCAACAGTCCCTGGGGCGGCGCCTTGGCGTCCGGTTCGGGAAAAACATAGGTGCGGAGCGCCGCAATGCGGTGCGTCGCCGGTGCTCCCACACCGCCGAGCCCCGCGTTCGGCACGTATCCCACATAGCCATCATGGTCGAGTTGCACCCAGGCCCAGCCATCGGCCTCGTCGAAGACGACGAGGGTCTCACCATGCAGCGCCTCCGTATCGAGATTGGAATCGGCACGGGGCTCTCGGCGCAGAGGCAAGTGGGAGGCGACGACGCGGCGGCGCTCTCCTTCCTCGTAGCGCTCGGCCTCGACCACACCCCGCAACCTCTCCGCCGCGAGATCATCGCGGAACGGATGCCGGCGTGGATCGAGCTTCGTCACGCGCTCAACTCTCCGCGAAAGTATTCGTACAACGCGCGCGCGGCGTGCGGCTCGCCGCCGCGCGGGCGGCCTGGCTGTTCGCTCGGAACCCAGCCGTAGATATCGAAATGGGCATAGCGCTTCGCGTTTTGCACGAAGCGCTTGAGAAAGAGCGCCGCCGTGACCGAGCCCGCGAACGGTCCATCGGAGATATGATTGACGTCGGCGATGCTGCTCTTCAGCAACTTGTCGTAGGGCGCCCAGAACGGCATGCGCCAGACGGGATCGCCAACCGCGCTCGCCACCTTGAGCATACCGTCGGCGAACGCCTCTTCCGTCGAATAGAAGGGCGGCAGGTCGGGTCCCAGCGCCACGCGCGCCGAACCCGTCAGCGTCGCAAAGGTCACGAGATAGTCGGGCGCTTCATCGTCGGCGAGGCTGAGCGCGTCGGCCAGCACCAGCCGGCCTTCGGCATCCGTATTGCCGATCTCGACCGTCATGCCGTTGCGGCTCGGCAGCACATCGCCGGGGCGGAAGGCGTTACCCGAGACGGAATTGTCCGCAGCCGGAATAATCACGCGCAGACGCACCGGCAGATTGGTGCGCATCACCATCACCGCGAAGGCCAACGCCGCGGCGGCGCCGCCCATGTCCTTCTTCATCAGGTTCATGGCGTTGCCTGGCTTGAGGTTGAGCCCGCCCGTATCGAAGCAGATGCCCTTGCCGACGATGGTGAACTTCGGCGCGCTTTCGGATCCCCAATGAAGGTCGATCAGACGCGGCGCCCGGTCACTGGCGCGGACAACCGCGTGGATCATGGGAAAATTGTCCGCAAGCAGACTTGAACCTTCGGTCACTTTGATGGACGCGCCGAAGGTTTTTGCGACATCGCGTGCCACGGCTTCGAGTTCGGCGGGGCCCAGATCATTCGCCGGCGTGTTGATAAGGTCGCGCCCGAGATAGACCGCTTCCGCCAGCGCCAAGACATGATCCCGGTTCGCCCCGTCGGGCAGCACCAGGCGCTTAACATCACCGGCCCCGGTCGACTTGTAGCGTGTGAAACGGTAGCAGCCCTTTAGGAACGACAGCGCCGCCAAACCCGGGTCCGGCAAGGAGCCGGCGAACCGGTAGTCGCCGGCCGGAAGCGCGCTCGGAAGCGCGCCCGCGAGCATGGGCGCCTGCTCGGCCCAGTCCGCACCGCCTGTACCAAAGAGGACCTTCTCGACGGCACCGTCATCGCCGGGGACCGGGAGCACCGATCCTTGTGTCGGCTTCCAACCGCGCGCTTCGACCCACCGGGCCTCCCGCGCCCCGAGCCGCGAGAGATCCTCTCCCGAACCGACGAGTTCAATGGGGATAGCCGGCGAACCCGGATCCAGAACCAGGTCTTCGAGCTTTTGGCGCAGAGGGTCGAGCGAGGTCACGTGTGTTTGCATCAAAAGTTCCGGATGAAGTCTTGAAGGGGCCGCGCATTAATGGCAGGGGAGCGGAAGCATGACAATGACGGAAGGCGGAACGATGACCGGTACGGGCTATACGTTGGTAATTGGCGACAAGAACTACTCGTCATGGAGCCTGCGCCCCTGGTTATCGCTGAAAGCCTGCGGCGCGCCGTTCGAGGAAGAGCGCATCCGCCTGCGCATGCCGGATAGCAAAGCGGAGATCTTCAAGCGCTCGCCTTCCGGCAAGGTGCCGGCCCTCAGAACCGATCTCGGCGTGATCTACGACAGCCTCGCAATCGTCGAGTATCTGGCCGAACAGTACCCCGATGCCGGCCTGTGGCCCAGGGATCCCGCCGCGCGCGCCGCGGCACGCTGTGTCTCGGCGGAGATGCATGCGGGCTTCCAGGCGTTGCGCAACGACATGCCCATGGATCTCATTTCGCGTCTTCCGATGCCCGAGGTTGGCGAAACCTTGGAGAACAACATCCGGCGGGTGGTGGCAATCTGGATGGATACGCGCGCGCGCTTCGGCCAGGGCGGATCGCTCCTGTTCGGGGGCTTCACCAATGCGGACGCCATGTATGCGCCGGTCGCCACGCGTTTCCGCACCTATGGCGTCCCGCTCGCCGAGTTCGGCGACGACGGCACCGCCGCCGACTATGTGGACGCGATCTATGCGCTGCCCGACATGGCGCAATGGCTTGCGGAAGCGGACGCCGAAATGCGCGAGCGCGAGCTGGTCTAGCCCCACCCTCTCACCGACCAGCATCCTCACACCCTACTCGACGGCACCTCTCAAGATTGTCCTGTCAAGCGTGGTCGCGGACGACAACAATGTCGGCAAAGTCGAGTGGAGTTGCGCCAACAAGGGCGCGGCACACACCAAAGGCACGGTGTTCAACGTTCCGAACGGACTGACGGACCCCAAGAGCAGCGTAATCGTTGCCGAGGTGACCTACGACTTCAAGCCTCTGGTCGACCTCGACACCTTCTTCAGCCCTGGCTCCTTTACGATGGGACAGACATTCTATGCGCGGCCCCGCCGGAGCCTGACCGTCAAGAAGACGGACAATAGCTGCTAGGCATCCGGCTTCGAAGACTGGCGCAAGGGCGTTGCCCACAGATCGTACTCGCTCGCGTCCGTGACTGTTGCCATCAATCGGTCGCCCGGCTGAAGTCCTTTGCTGTCGTCGATGAAAACGTTGCCGTCGATCTCCGGGGCATCCCAGGTTGAGCGCGCGATCGCGCCTTCATCGTCGACATCGTCGACAATGACCTCGAGCGTTTCGCCGACACGCGCTGCGAGCACTTCAGCGCTGATGACCTGCTGATGCGCCATGAGACGTGCGTAGCGCTCCTCTTTGACCTCTTCGGGCACTTGGTCCGGTAGCGCGTTGGCCGGTGCCCCGTCCACATCTTCGTATTTGAAGCAGCCGACGCGGGCCAGCCGAGCAGCGCTCAGCCAGTCGAGCAGTTCCTTGAAGTCATCCTCCGTCTCACCGGGGAAACCGACGATGAAGGTCGAACGAACGCCAAGATCGGGGCACTGGGTACGCCACGCACTGAGACGCTCCAGCGTCTGCTCCTGATGCGCGGGCCGGCGCATGGCTTTCAGAACGCGGGGGCTCGCATGCTGAAACGGAATGTCGAGATAAGGAAGGACGCGCCCGTCGGCCATCAAAGGCAGAACCTGGTCCACATGCGGATAAGGATAGACATAGTGCAGGCGCACCCATACGCCCAGCGACCCGAGGGCCGCCGCGAGATCGGCGAAACGCGTTTCAACGCGACCGCCGCCCCAATCGGCTTTCGGATATCCAAGATCCAAGCCGTAGGCGCTTGTATCCTGTGAGATCACCAGAAGTTCTTGAACACCGGCTGCGACGAGCCGCTCCGCCTCGCGCATCACGTCCGCGAAGGAGCGGCTCCGCAGTGGGCCCCGCAAATGCGGAATGATGCAGAAGCTGCAGGAATGGTTGCAGCCTTCCGAAATCTTCAGATAGGCGTAATGACGCGGCGTGAACCGAACGCCCTGCGGCGGCACGAGATCCACAAACGGATCGTGCGCGCGCGGCACTGCTTTGTGCACGGCCTCGACCACTGCCTCGTAGGCTTGCGGTCCGGTAATCGCGAGCACATCGGGATATTGTTCCCGGATGCGTCCCGC
>JARRPE010000070.1:0-7629 GCA_037383205.1 Methyloceanibacter sp. | reverse complement strand
ATTGCGACCGCGGCCGGCTGCCAGCTCGTGGCGACCTGCGATCTCGCCGTCGCCGCAACCGATGCCCGTTTCGCCACGCCGGGGGTGAATATCGGCCTGTTCTGCTCGACACCCATGGTGGCGCTCAGCCGCAATCTGTCGCGGAAAGCCGCGATGGAAATGCTGCTCCTTGGCGAGATGGTCGGCGCCGAGGACGCTCTGCGCCTGGGACTCGTGAACCGGGTGGTGGCGGCGGACAGAGTTGTGAACGAGGCTGTCGCGTTCGGCCGGACGATCGCGAGCAAGCCGACGCGGACGCTCAAGGTCGGCAAGGAAGCCTTCTACCTCCAGGCCGAAATGCCACTCGACGAGGCCTACCGCTACGCCGCTTCGGTCATGGTCGAGAACATGCTCGATGCCGAGGCGGAAGAAGGCATCGGCGCTTTCCTCGAAAAGCGTGAGCCGCAATGGCCGCGTTAGGCGGCCGCCGCTAGTAACTGACGGACAAGCCCAGTTTCGCCAGGTCCACGTCCTGCCCTGTCTCGAGGAGCTGGCCTTTGCGGTAGCTCAAAGTGAGACCGAGATGCCCCTTCTCGTCGAGGTCGAACGTGGCCGACGAGTCCAGGAGCTCGTAGTCCAAGTCGGAAAGTGTGTCATAGAGCCAGCCGTAGGTGACTTCGAGACTGAACTTCTTCGCCCACCACGGTACGTCGGGAAACTCCTTGATGCCATAGAGATTGAGGGTGACCGCCCGCCCTATCCGCAAAGCCTCGTTCCGGTCGGCGAAGATCGGCTGCAGCGCCGCATCAGATAGTTCCGAGACATATTCGCCGTAAACCTTCGGCGTGACCGTCCAGAGGAAGTTGCGCCCAACGCCCATTGGCTGGCCGAAATAGCGCAATACTGTCTTTCCAGTGCGGAGATCGGCGCCGATGGACCAGCTCTTCGCGTTGCCGTCGAAGCTCGAAACGACTTCTGCATCGACGTCGAAGTAGTGCGTCGCCCCTAAGACATTTGCGACGGAAAGTTCAAACACCGCCCATAGGCCAGGTTATCGATTCCGTCGACGACGCTGCCCCCGCTCGCCACCCGGTCGAAATAGGCATAGGGGGCAAATGCGAGATTCTGGATGAAAGGGCTGTACCGCTGGGCCTCTCCACGATCAGTGAACCTCGCCGCGACGATGCCTTGTGCAGACCACACCTCGGAGTCTGAAATAGCGTCATCGGCCCATGCGAACTGCGCCACCTGGGCATCTGCGAAACAGGTCGGCGAGATGATGCTGCCAATCGCATCCTTGGACCGCCGTAGGAGGATCGTCCCTGCACACTTGCCTCCGAATAGAGACTGAAGAGGCGCGGCGCTTGTCGTCTCGCCCGAAATGGTCTGCGCTTCCGCGACGCCAAATCCGATGATGAAGATACTGGCGCTCAGAAGCGCCCTGAACCTGAAGATGTTTGTTGCCATAGTCCAACCCCCCTGTTGGTAGACTGGCGAAATGGATTGTCGTTCTCCTCGTCAGCTCATCCTTGCCTAGCGGTGTCCTCGTGCGGCGCCCGTTCGGGCGCGTGCTTTGCGCGGGGCGCTTGCGCTTTTCTTGCGCGCGGCTGTCTTTCTTCGGGCAGCCGGTTTGCGCTGAGCCTCGGTCGTGCGGCGTCGTGTTCTGGGGACCCGTGCCGTGCGAACGGTCTTCGCGGTTCGCTTCTTCTTTGTCTTCTTGTTGGTGGAGCGCTTCGACCAAATGAGGTTGACGATATCGTCGACCGTTTTGAGTGGCCCCATCTCGTCTGCCGTGAGCAAGGCACCGAGCTGGTCCATCCAGCCATATTTGTTTAGGTCGTTCGCGACTTCGGCCCATGCCCGATCGGAGTAACCGTAGGCCGTTCGGATATTCATGCCCGGCGTCGGCATGCGGCGCCCACGTGCGAAGTAAGCGATGACGTAGGCGCGTACGGTGTTCTTGGTTATGGAATAGAGTTTCATGCTCTCATACCCCCGAGAGGAACATACACGTATATAGTGTATATAAGTAACAAATGCGCGCATAGGTGATACACCACAACAGCTATCCAGACGCTTACGTCCGCGACATTCTGCGTAACCACAGGACGTTCGCCGTCGTTGGTGCGAGCGCGAAACCGACGCGGCCAAGCTACTTCGTGATGAAGTATCTGTTGTCCAAGGGGTACGACGTGATCCCGGTAAACCCGGGTCTCGTAGGCACGAGCATCGTTGACCGTCCTGTCAGTGCATCGCTCGGCGAGATCGGCCGTCCCGTCGACGTAGTCGACATCTTTCGCAACTCCGAGGCCGCGCTTGCGATCACTGAAGACGCCATTCGTATTGGTGCGAAGGTGGTGTGGATGCAGATCGGCGTGCGGGACGACGAGGCCGCGCGTCTCGCGGAGAGCGCCGGGCTCAAAGTGGTCATGAACCGCTGTCCGAAAATCGAATACGGGCGGCTCTCCGGCGAGATCGGCTGGGCCGGCGTCAACTCCCGCACACTGTCTAGCCGGCGGCCTGTTCTCGGTGCGGGTGGCGGTCAGCAACGGTCGTTGCGTGACGAAGACTAGGGCTGCAATGGACAAGTTCGCGCGCCCTAAAACACAAGACGCGCCCCGCTCGATCCCGTAAGGTCGCCGAGTTTGCAATGTCCGCGGATGAGACGGACGGCTAATGGAGGAAGACGATGTCCGAAGAGCGTACGCCTGGTTTCAACACCCTCGCCATTCACGCCGGCGCACAGCCTGACGCTTCGACGGGTGCGCGCGTCACGCCGATTTATCAGACGACCTCCTTTGTGTTCGACGATGCGGACCACGCCGCGGCGCTGTTCAATCTCGAGACCTTCGGCAACATCTATTCGCGCATCATGAACCCCACCCAGGCGGTTCTCGAGGAGCGCGTGGCGGCTCTGGAAGGCGGCACGGCTGCCCTCGCCGTTGCGTCCGGGCATGCGGCGCAAGCCATCGTCTTCCATACGCTCATGGAGCCCGGAGCCGTATTCGGCGCCGCGCGTCAGCTCTATGGCGGCTCAGTCAATCAGTTCGGCGAGGCCTTCAAGAAGTTCGATTGGCATGTGAAGTGGGCGGATACGACGGACGCGGCGTCATTCCGCGCGGCAATCACGCCCAAGACCCGCGCGATCTTCGTGGAGTCGATCGCCAATCCCGGCGGCATCGTCACCGATCTCGAAGCGGTTTCCGCCGTCGCCAAAGAAGCCGGCGTACCGCTGATCGTCGATAACACGCTGGCGACCCCCTACCTCACCCAACCGAAAGAGTACGGCGCCGATATCGTCGTCCATTCGCTCACCAAGTTTCTCGGCGGCCACGGCAACTCGGTCGGTGGCGTCATCGTCGATTGCGGCACCTTCGACTGGATGGCGAGCGACCGCTATCCGTCGCTGTCGGCGCCCTGCGCGAGTTATCACGGTATGACGCTCGGCGAGACGTTCGGGAACTTCGCCTTCGCCATCGCTTGCCGGGTGCTCGGGCTTCGCGATCTTGGGCCCGCGATCTCACCCATGAATGCGTTTCTCATCCTCAACGGGATCGAGACGCTCCCTTTGCGGATGCAACGCCACTGCGACAATGCCAAGCAGGTGGCGGAATGGCTCTCCGGTCACGACAAGGTGGCGTGGGTGAACTATGCCGGTCTTCCCGGCAACGATTTCCATGCACTCGCCCAGCGGTACGCGCCGAAAGGCGCCGGCGCCGTGTTCACCTTTGGGCTCAAGGGTGGCTACGAGGCTGGCATCGCGCTCGTCGGCAAGGTCGAGTTGTTCAGCCACCTCGCGAATATTGGCGACACGCGCAGCCTCATTATTCACCCGGCTTCCACCACCCATCGCCAGCTTGGCGATGAAGCCCGCGAGCGCGCGGGCGCGGGGGCGGATGTGGTGCGGTTGTCGATCGGGCTCGAGGACGTCGACGACATCATCGCCGATCTGGATCAGGCGCTCGCCGCCGTCTGATCGCCGGTCGCGCCGTCTCCGGCTACGCTCCGCCACAGATGATAGAGCGCGGCGGCAAACACCGCGATGGCCCCTGCCTGGTGCGCGAGGCCGAGTTCAATGGGCACGAAACTCAGCAGCGTCCAGATGCCGAGTGCGACCTGCAGGAGGCAGAGAAGAGCGACTGCCATCGAGCTCGGCCGCAAGCGGGCGGTATCGGGCCTGCGGGCCAGCCACAGAGCTTGGACCACGGCCGCCACGACGACCGCATAGCCCAGCATGCGGTGATCGAACTGCACCGTCAGCGGGTTTTCGAACAGATTGAGATACCAGGGGTCGGCCGCGCCCAGCCCGGTTGGAATCAAAGCCCCATTCATCAGCGGCCAAGTATTGAAGCCCATGCCGCCGTCGATGCCCGCGACAAGGGCGCCGGCCAAGAGCTGAAGATAAATCAGGAGCAGGATGAGACCGGCAACGATCGCCGGGGCTCTCGCTATCGCACCGTCTCGCCGCTGGCGTCCGAGGCCGAAGATGAGCCACAGCGTGTAGCCGAAAATCAGGACCGCGACGCCGAAATGAGCGGCTAGACGGTATTGGCTGACATCGACCCGATCCACGAGGCCGCTCTTGACCATGTACCAGCCGAGCGCGCCCTGCAGTCCCCCAAGGACGAACAGGCCGATCAGCCGCGGCAGCAGTGGTCGCGGTATGTATCCCGCAACCCAGAAGGCGACGAAGGGCACGAAAAAGACCAGTCCGATGAACCGGCCCAAGAAGCGGTGCGCCCACTCCCACCAATAGATTGCCTTGAACCCGTGCAGATCCATGCCCTGGTTGACTTGGGAGTATTCGGGGATTTGCTTGTAAGCGTCGAAAGCCTCTTGCCAATCGGCGTCCGATAAAGGCGGTATGGCCCCGACGATCGGCTGCCATTCGGTAATGGACAGGCCGGAATCCGTGAGGCGCGTGGCGCCACCCACGAGGATCATGACGACGATGAGCAGCGCGACGATACATAGCCAGAGGCGCAAAGCCCGGACATGCCGCGCCGGCATTTCGTCCGTTTCAAACGCGGCTGCCTTGAGCTGCATACTGGGCTGGGTGCTGGAGATACTCATGGACGCGGTGATAGCGGGCTCCCGGCGGGAACTCAATGGTTCGGATGCCGTGCCGGTGAGCGGAGAGACGGCATGAGCGGAAGCATGCGCAAGCTCGTCGGCACGATCGTGCTGCTGGTCTTTCTCCTGATCTACATCGCGATCGCGGCGGCAATCGGCTCCGGGCGCATTGCCGAGGCCAGTACCATCGTCCAGTTCCTGTATTTTCTCGTCGCGGGGCTCTTATGGGTTGTGCCCGCCGCGGCGCTCATCCGCTGGATGGCCCGTCCGGACTAGCGTGTGTTGGGCGTGCGCACGACCTAGGCCGCGTCGACCTGCTGAAAACCGTTCCCGATGGCGAAGGGCACGCCGGTGAGATACAGGGCTGTGTAGGACAGGTCCTGGAACTCGCCGTTCAACGACACCCGCGGCAGCGCGGTCAGGTGATCCTTGTGGGCGCGGAAGAGCATACCCTTGCGCGTGGTCACGGCCGTCCGGAAGCCAGCGCGTGAGGCAAGTGCGAATTCCCGGGGCCCCGCAGGACGATCAAGGGCGGCCACGCTTAAGCCCGGCGGACCACGGCCCGGTTATCGAAAACTCAGTTAGACGATGGCTGGCGCGGCTTCGCCCGAGCCAGTCGATCTAAACTGCGACTTTGCGCCCGAACAGCGAGAAGCGACGCTGCGTTTGCTTCATGGGCATTCCGTGAACAACGATGGGACATCCCAGCCGTTGGATCATGGAAAGCGGCGCGCCCTCGTCTTGTGGCGTCGCTCTTGGCGGCAGAACCGCAACGGCGACGGGTAGCTCGAATTTGAGCGCCGGCATTAGGCGCTCGATCGCTCCCATGTCGGCGTGCAGGATCACGCAATCATAGGTCTGGGTCAGCGCCTCGAAGACGCGCATAAAATTGTCCGGGGCATCGTAGCCGTCATTGAGGTTCGGATTGCCGGCCGGAATGACCTGGAGCGAGGACCCGTCGTCCAGTTTCACGACATCCGCAAAGTCGACTGCGCCTACAGCGAGATCCGTGAAGCCGGGCACGCGCGGCATGTTGAGCCGTCCCGAAACGGCGGCGGCGCCGGTCGCGAGATCCACAAGAACGACCTGCTCGTTACCGCTTGTAAGATCCCGCGCGATGTCGATGGCTGCTTGGGGCGACGGGGAGCGCGACGACGTCCCGGCGACGAGCAACGCGCGCGGCACACCGCCGGTCGAACTCTTCAGCACCGTGCCGACAACTTCGTGGATAGAGCCCATCACGGGGCCCAGATCCTCGACGTCCGGCTTGGCGGGGGCCGGCGTCTCCCAGTCTTCATTCTCGTCGGATGTCGCGATACGTTGCGTCAAGTAATGGCGCAGGTCGTTGGGACTGAGGGCTGCCATTTCACTCTCGTTTTTCTGATGGTGTTCGTTGCCGAGCGTGCTTGCTCCGGATGCAAGCGTTGCCTGTTCGGCAGTGTCTTCTGATTTGTCTTTGGTGCGCTTACCGCGCAATCGGCCGAGGAATCCGGCGGACAGTCGTTTGGCCGAACTTGTCGTTTCCTCCGCCTCCCCCTTCTTGATCACGTCCCGGCGCATGCGCTGGATGAAATCCCTGGACGAATCCGTTTTGGCAGTCTTGTCGCTAGCTTCTTTCTTTGAGGAGCGCCCGTTTTCAATCTCGGTTGCCGAGGACTTTTGCTCGGGCTCGGAGCTCGACGTCTTGGCTGCAGTGGCCGCAGCCGTTGCGGCCAGAGTCGCAAGCACGCCCGCGCTCTTGTTGGACTGTTGCGCAGGGGCTGCCGCGCGGGTCTGTTCCCGTTCGGCGCTTTCTTGAGTCTTGTGGTCGGACGGCGGCTCGGTCTTCTCGACAGGGGCTTTCTTCTCGGCGGATGCAGCCGTTTCGTCGGTCAGCGGCTGGGCTTTTGGCGCCGTCTCTATCGGGGGCTCACCCGCCTCGTTCGCAGCATCGGCCTTGACGCTCTCCGGCGAATCGAGCGTTGCGCTTCGGGGCTCGCTCACAGCAAGCCATGACGGGCGTTTCGCGGGCTTTGCGGCGCGCCATGCGGACTTTCGGCGCGGGCGTGGTCCCTCTTGAGCCGGCGGCGCATCGGCGGAGGTTTTGCGCGCCTCAGCGGTCTCCGTCATCGTCGTCTCAGGCGTGGTCTCTTTCGGCGCGGGTTTTGCCGGGCCCGTCGTTACGCGCGGCTGCGGCTCGGGTTTGCTCGCAGAGTCTTGTTGCGGGGATTTCGCCTGGGCGCGTTCCTCAGGCTCCTGCCGTGCCTGCGCGGGGCGCGTCGCTGATTTTTGTGCCGCCCTCGTCTTGGATGTCCGCCGGTTCTCGATGATCGGCTTGGTCGCCGAAGCCCCTGATTTTCTGTCCGCCGGTTCCGTTTGTGGAAGGCTGGCTTCGGCGTACGTGGGTGCGGGCTTTGTGACTTGCGCCGGGCTCTTGGATGCTGCGCTCATCCGGCTGAGGGCCAGCATCTCGGCGCGCGACATGTACTCGGGTTCGCTCGGGACGAGGTCCTCTCTTGCGTAAGAATCTTCATAGAACTCGGAGGGTCTCTGCGGGCGTTGAGGCGCCCCGCCGACGATAATCGATTTGGCGAGGAC
>JARRPE010000069.1:0-6914 GCA_037383205.1 Methyloceanibacter sp. | reverse complement strand
GCTACTATCTCGAGCGCAATCCCCATCAAATGATTGAGGGCGCTTTACTCGGCGCCTGGGCGGTAGAGGCAGACCGCATCTATCTCTACATGCGCGACGAATATCCCGCAGTGCTCCATATTTTGGGGCACGAGATCGCCGCGCTCGAAGCGGCTGGCATCATCAAGAAAGGCGACATAGAGCTTCGCCGTGGCGCTGGCGCGTATATTTGCGGTGAGGAGTCGGCGATGATCGAGTCCATCGAGGGCAAGCGCGGCTATCCGCGCAATCGTCCACCCTATATCGCCGAGGTCGGACTGTTCGGACGTCCAACGCTCAACCACAACATCGAGACGCTACACTGGGTGCCGAAAATTCTGGAGAAGGGCGCCAATTGGTTCGCCGACCAGGGTATGAACGGCGGCAAGGGCTTCCGCTCATGGTCTGTTTCGGGCCGCGTAAAGAAACCGGGCGTCATTGTCGCTCCGGCTGGCATCACCGTGAACGGCCTGATCGAGCGCGCGGGGGGTATGGAGGACGGGCATACATTCAAGGCCTATCTTCCGGGCGGTGCCTCCGGCGGCATTCTCCCGGCGCGTCTTGGCGATGTGCCTCTCGATTTCGGCACGCTGGACGAGTACGGATCGTTTGTCGGCAGCCACGCCATCGTCATCTTCTCGCAACAGGATCGTGTAGCAGACGTCGCGGTCAACCTGCTCCAGTTTTTCAAGAACGAATCCTGCGGCCAGTGCACACCCTGCCGCGTGGGCTGCGACAAGGCCGTGGCTATGCTCAGGAAAGACGAGTGGGACGGCGAGCTACTGGGCGAGCTTGCCCAAGCTATGCGGGATGCCTCGATCTGCGGGCTCGGCCAAGCCGCCCCGAATGTCTTTGTTACCGCGATGGAGTTCTTCTCCGACGAGCCTGACACACCGAACTCCGCGGGACGGCCTGCGAAATATTGATGGATGACGCCATGACCGATCAGTTGTTTTTTACACTCGACGGGAAGTCAGTTTCGGCCAGGCCGGGTGAAACCATTTGGCAGGTCGCGAAGCGCCACGGCATCGATATCCCGCATCTGTGCTGGCTGCCGCAGCCTGGTTACGCAGCCGACGGCAATTGCCGCGCCTGCATGGTCGAGATTGAGGGCGAACGCACTCTGACGGCGTCGTGCATTAGGAAGCCGGCTCCCGACATGGTGGTCAAGACCGCCACGGACCGCGCCGTGAAGGCGCGCCGAATGGTCATAGAACTGCTCCTCGCGGACCAGCCGCCCCACGAGAACTCGCCTGACCGAGTGTCGCCCTTCTGGCATTGGGCCGACGAGCAGGACATTCATACCTCGCGCTTCCCTGCGAGCGATATCATCAGGCCGGACCTGTCGCATCCGGCGATGGCAGTTAATCTGGACGCTTGCATCGAGTGCGGTTTGTGCGTGCGTGCGTGCCGCGATGTGCAAGTGAACGACGTCATCGGTATGGCGTTTCGCGGGTTCGACGCCAAACCCGTATTCGACTTCGACGATCCCATGGGGAAATCGACTTGCGTGGCCTGCGGCGAGTGCGTGCAGGCCTGCCCCACCGGCGCGCTTATGCCCAAGTCGATCGTCGACCCGATCACGCAGCACGGATCCCGCGAGGTCGACCGTGAAGTCCACTCTGTGTGCCCGTATTGCGGCGTCGGCTGCCAGATCAGCTATCAAATCAAAGATGAGAAGATTGCGTTCGTGCAGGGGCGCAACGGCTACTCGAACGAGAACCGGCTTTGCGTGAAGGGCCGTTTCGGCTTCGACTATGTCAGTAATCCCCAACGGCTGATGAAACCGCTGATCCGCAAGCCGGGCATGCCAAAGGGCGTGAACGTCGACCCGTCGGACCCCTACACCCACTTTCGTGAGGCCACCTGGGAGGAAGCCCTGGACGTCGCTGCGTCCGGCTTGTCGCGCATCGCCGACGAGCATGGCGGTCAGGCCATTGCCGGTTTCGGTTCGGCCAAATGCTCAAACGAGGAAGCCTATTTATTCCAGAAACTGATCCGCACACGCTTCCAGAGCAACAATATCGATCACTGCACGCGCTTGTGTCATGCGTCGTCGGTTGCAGCATTGATCGAGGGGATCGGATCGGGAGCGGTGACGGCCACGTTCAATGAGGTCGAGCATGCCGATGTTATTGTCATAATCGGCGCCAATCCGACCGAGAACCATCCGGTGGCCGCGACTTTCTTCAAACAAGCGGCGCGTCGCGGCGCCAAGCTGATCGTGATCGACCCGCGCGGCCAGGCGCTCCGCAACTACGCGACGCACATGCTACGTTTCAAGTCGGGGAGTGATGTGTCGCTCCTGAACGGCATCATGCACGCGATTATCGAGGAGGGCCTTTACGACGTTCAGTATTTACAGGCGCATACTGAGAATTTTGACCGCTTGAAGGAGAAGCTGGCTGCCTATAGCCCGGAATCGGTTGCCCCAATTTGCGGGGTTGACGCCGCAACAATCCGGGAAGTGGCTCGCGTTTTTGGCAGTGCTGACCGCGCCATGATTTTTTGGGGCATGGGGATTTCGCAGCATGTGCACGGCACCGATAATTCGCGGTGCTTGATTTCTCTCGCTCTGATGTGTGGCCAAGTCGGTCGTCCGGGAACGGGTCTGCATCCGTTGCGCGGACAGAACAACGTGCAAGGCGCATCGGACGCCGGACTCATTCCAATGTTCTATCCGGATTATGCCGACGTCGAGGCCGACCCAGTCTATACGAAATTCGAGGAGCTCTGGCAGACGCCGCTATCAAAGAAGGCCGGACTCACCGTGGTCGAAATCATTAATGCGGCAAACGCAGGCACGATCAAGGCCATGTACATTCAGGGTGAGAACCCGGCCATGTCCGATCCGGATCTCGATCACGCGCGGGCCGGAATCGCCAAGCTCGAGCATCTCGTGGTGCAGGACATCTTCCTCACAGAGACTGCAATGATGGCGGACGTCGTGCTGCCCGCTTCCGCTTGGCCGGAGAAGACCGGTACGGTCACCAACACGAACCGCCAGGTCCAGATGGGACGCAAAGCGCTGAACTTGCCAGGCGACACGCGCGAAGACCTTTGGATCATCATAGAGTTGGCCAAGAGGCTCGGCCTACCCTGGACCTACACCCATCCTTCGCACGTCTTCGAGGAGATGAAGCGCGCGATGCCGTCGCTCGACAACATCACCTGGGTGCGCGTGGACAACGAATCCTCGGTCATCTATCCGTGCCCTGAGCCCGATCATCCGGGCGAAGCCGTGGTCTTCAGGGATGGATTCCCGACAAAGTCAGGCCGTGCCTATCTGGTGCCCGCCGACGTCTTGCCGCCTGCCGAAGTTCCGGACCAAGAATATCCGTTCGTGCTCATGACGGGGCGGCAGCTGGAGCATTGGCATACCGGCGCCATGACCCGCCGCGCAGACGTACTCGACTCGCTTGAGCCCGGTCCGACCGCAAGTCTGCACCCCAACACGCTTGCCCGCCACGATATCGCTCCCGGCGATCTGATGCGTGTTACGACACGGCGTGGTTCGATCGAACTGACGGCCCGCGCCGATATGGCAGTCCAGGAGGGCACCGTTTTCATTCCTTTCGCCTACGTCGAGGCCGCGGCTAACATCCTGACCAACCCGCAGCTCGATCCTTATGGCAAGATTCCCGAGTTCAAGTATTGCGCGGTTAGGATCGGCCCTGCGGACGGCAAGCCCCCGCGCGTACCCGAGCCCAGTCTCGACGTGACAGCCTCGGGCTTGTAGCCGTAGAATGCACGATGGCTGCTTTGAATGGTGTTGTTGGTGTTTTGCTCGCCGGCGGCAAATCGAGCCGCATGGGCGGCGGCGATAAGTGTCTGCGGCCCCTTGGCAGAAAATCGATCCTCGCGCGTACTATTGATCGCCTGAGCCCGCAGGTCGCCGAAATCGTCATCAACGCGAACGGCGATCCATCACGCTTTGCCGACTTTGGGCTTCCGGTCATCCCGGATGGCATTACGGGTTTTCAGGGGCCTTTGGCCGGCGTCCTTGCGGGACTGCAATGGGTGAAAGCAAATCGCCCCGGCTTCGAGCATGCGGTGACGATCGCGACAGATACGCCCTTCTTTCCCGCCGATCTCGTGCAAAGGTTTTTCGAGTCGCCGGGGGATGCTTCAGGCTTTCGTATTGCGCAGTCCGAGGTCGGCTTGCATCCAGTGATCGGGCTTTGGCCTATCGGGCTCAGCGACGAACTTGAGGAGTCCCTCAAACGCGGCGAGCGGAAAGTGACCGCCTGGACCACGGATCATGGAGCGGTGCCTGTCTTCTTTCCGCCGGTCGATGTCGGCCGGCAGAGCATTGATCCATTCTTCAACATCAATGCGCCGGAAGATCTGGCCAGAGCCGAGGCGCTGCTGGGCGAGGCGGCGTCATGAGCCCGCCAGTCTTCGGCGTGGTCGGCTGGAAGAACTCCGGCAAGACCAAACTGATGACCGATCTCATCCGCGAACTGACAGCCCGGGGCTTTGCTGTTTCCGTTCTCAAGCATGCCCATGTGAACTTCGATGTGGATCACCCAGGGCGCGACTCGTTCAAGATGCGCGAGGCCGGGGCCTCGCAGGTCATGCTTTCCTCACCACGCCGCTTTGCCTTGATGCGCGAGTTGGGCGATGCTCCTGAGATGAGCTTCGGCGAGCTTATGCAGCAGGCCGGGGCGTGCGATGTCGTTTTGGTCGAAGGCTATAAGCGCGAGACGTTTCCAAAAATCGAGATCAGGCGCGACGGGGCTGCATCGCGTGAGCCTCTGTCTGCTGAAGTGCCCGGTATCGTTGCAATTGCCTCCGACCGGCCGGATGAGGAGACGGAGCCCCTACCTGTCTTCCCAACTGACGCCACCAAGCGCATAGTCGATTTCATGCTCAAGGCCGTGGGTCTGGAGAGCTCATGACGCACGCCAAGCTGATCGACGATTGCTTCGTACTCGACAAGGATCGCATACCGCATCACGAGGCGCTTGAGATTCTCAAGTCTCGCGTTCAGCCGGTGACCGGGACGGAGTCGGTGTCGCTTGCGGAAGCAACCGGCCGCTTCCTGGCGGAAGCTGTTGTCTCGCCGCGCGCGATCCCCGGACATGATAACGCGGCGGTCGACGGCTACGCTTTCGCTTCGCGGGACTATGACCCGAAAGCAGGGGCGGACTTCGACATCGTCGGCGAGTCCATGGCGGGGCACCCGTTACAGGGCCCGGTTCCGCAAGGTGCTGCTGTGCGGATCTTCACCGGCGCGGTGATGCCTGCCGGCCTCGATACAGTTGCGATGCAGGAAGACGTGCAAGTCTCGGCACGCGACAGCTTACGCCGCGCTCTTGTGCCGCCGGGGCTTAAGGCGGGTGCCAATCGCCGACTAGCGGGCGAGGACACCGAAGCCGGGGAGACGCTTCTTGCGCCGGGAACACGGTTGCGGCCGCAAGATATTGCGAGCGCCGCAGCCACGGGTCTCGGTGCGCTCTCGTGCCATGCGCCGCTGAGGGTCGCCGTGTTCTCAACCGGCGATGAGGTCCTCAGACACGGCGAGCCTTTTGTCGAGGGCGGAGTCTACGATGCCAACGCGCCGATGTTGCAAGGCCTGATCGCCGCGAGCGGCGCGGAGGCCGTCGATATGGGTGTGCTTCCAGACACACCGGACGCGGTCACTTCTGCGCTTGAGCAAGCGAGCCGCGCCTTCCACGCCATCGTGCTCTCCGGAGGCGCCAGCCAGGGCCAGGAGGACCATGTCGTCCGGAGTATCGATGCGCTGGGGAAGCGGTACCTCTGGCAGATTGCCATCAAGCCTGGGCGCCCTATGAGTTTCGGACAGATCGGCGACTGTGTCGTCCTCGGTCTGCCTGGTAACCCCGTGGCCGTGTTCGTCTGCTATCTCATTTATGTGCGCCCGGTCATAACGCGGCTTGCCGGAGGCGCCTGGCCGGAGCCAGTGCGCTTCCCAGTACCTGCCGGCTTCAGTCAGCGGAAGAAGCCAGGGCGCCGCGAGTTCTGGCGCGCAATACTCGCGCGCGAGAATGGGAAGCTTGTAGCGACCAAGTTTCCGCGCGATGGGTCGGGGCTCATCTCTTCACTGCGCGAGGCCGACGGATTGATTGAACTCGGCGAAGATCTGGAATTGGTCGGCATGGGTGACCTAGTCGATTTCATACCGTTCTCCGAGTTTGATCTTGGTCAACGCCAAACCGGGTTAGAATGCCCGCAAGCTAGAGGGACGATTCTTGATGGGAGGTAGCGATGCAAAGTTTCGACACTGATCGCGAGCGTGCCGTCAATGACTTGGCGGAGCGGCTATTCTTCGAACTCGAGAAACACGATAATCGTTTCTCACTGCATCGAAAAATCGGTGATCGCATGCGGCGAGACAATATGACCCTCGATGAAGTCGAGCAGGTGCTCGAACGCTGGAAGCTCGAAGGACCGCACGGCGGCTAGGATTTGGTCGACTGTCGGCCGCTATTGGCACGGAGCGGACGTGGCGAGGCGGACGCTCAAGGGCCGCTATTGACCCAAAGCAGGCGTGTAGCTCCACGCGCCACGGAAATAGCTCTGGGTTCCTTACCTACGAAAGTCCCGGTAGCGACTTTGACTCTATGGCCTGCTGGAGACTGTCCACTGCATCGCGGAGCGCGCGATAGCCGAGTTGGCCTTGCTTCTCTCCCGCATGTCGGATGGAGGGCACTCTCAACTCGAGCGTGAACCTAGGCGCGTCATACCGCGTCACGATGATCTGGTCGTGTTCCGGTCTTTCGTTGTCGCCCACGACGGTCACGCCCCATACCTTATCTTCATCGCTTTTCGCAGCCATCTTCGTGTACTCCGCAGTCAGCTCTCCAAACTGTCATCAAAAGTATTCAAACAGCGCGAGCGCCGCGAGTATCGCAAGGCCGAGGGATGCCGCT
>JARRPE010000068.1:0-6930 GCA_037383205.1 Methyloceanibacter sp. | reverse complement strand
GCCGCGCCGAACACGGCGAGGATGAAAAATCCGATCAGGGCGTAGCGGGCACGGGTTTCCATCAATCAGCGTCCTTCTCGTTCTGTCACGCGGTTAGTGTGTCAGCTCTCGGTCGGCGAGGCTGCTGCCCCGCTTTCCTTGGAAATAGGTCTTCACCCAGGGGTGCTCGGATTCCAGCATGGCGGAGATCGGGCCTTCCGCGGCGAGTTTGCCGTCGGCGAGAACGGCGATCCTGTCGCACGCTGTGTAAAGGCTCTCAAGATCGTGGGTCACCATGAAGACGGTGATCTCCAGCGTTTGCTGCAGCGTCCGGATCAACTCGTCGAAATCGCCGGCCGAAATCGGGTCGAGCCCCGACGTCGGCTCGTCAAGAAACACGATCTCGGGGTCGAGGGCCAACGCGCGCGCCAGCGCCACGCGTTTGGTCATGCCGCCAGAGAGTTCCGACGGAAACTTGTCGCCGTCCCGCGGCGAAAGCCCAACCATCTCCAGCTTCGCGTAGGCCATTTCATCCATGAGACGTTGCGAGATTTCAAGGTTCTCGCGCATGGGGAACTGAATGTTCTGCTTCACGGTGAGCGACGAGAACAGCGCACCTTGCTGAAAGAGCACGCCCCAGCGGCGCTCCAAGGCCCGCCGCTCCGTCTCGTCCACCCGGTTGAGATCCTTTCCGAGCACCTCGATCGTGCCGTGGCGCCGGGGAATGAGTCCGATAATGGTCCGCAGCAAGACCGATTTGCCCGCGCCGGATGCGCCGACAACGCCCAGGATTTCCGAGGGCCTTACGTCCATATCCAAATGATCGAGGACGGTCTGCGTGCCGAAGCCCACGACGAGATCGCGCACTTTGATGACAGGTGTCTTGTCACTCATAAGCGGATCACATTCCAATCGAGGCAAAGAAGATTGCGAACAGGCCGTCCAGCACAATCACCAGAAAGATCGACTCCACGACGGACTTGGTCGTTTGGATGCCGAGCGACTCGGCGCTTCCCTTTACTCGCAAACCCTCGGCGCAGGCGACGAGGCCGATCACGAGGCCCATGAATGGCGCCTTGATCATGCCGACCTTGAAGTGGGTGAGCGAGATCGCGTCCGTGAGCCGCGCGATATAGATGTCGGGACTCATCCCCCCATAGAGCCAGGCGACGAGGCCGCCGCCGTAGAGCGCGGCCATGGAACCGATGAACGTCAGTGCGGGCAGCGCGAGCACGAGTACGATAATGCGTGGCAGCACGAGCACCTCCACGGGATCGAATCCCATGGTGCGCAGCGCATCGAGTTCCTCGCGCATCTTCATCGAACCGAGCTCGGCCGTGTAGGAGCTGCCCGAACGTCCCGCGACCATGATGGCGACGATCAGCACCCCGATCTCGCGCAGCACGAGAATACCAACGAGGTCGACCGCGTAGAGTTCGGCGCCAAACTTGCGGAAATGGAAAATGCCCTGCTGGGCGACAATGGCGCCGATCAGAAACGTGATCAGCGCGATGATCGGCACGGCTTGCAGCGCGACGCGGTCGAATTGATGAACCGTCGAGGTGAGGCGGTACTCGCTCGGGCGGAACAGAACCCGGGCGGCGGCCATGCCCGTCTCGCCCAGCATTTGCGCGAAGGTGTGAAAGCTTCCGGCAAAGCCCGCGGTCCCGCGTCCGACGGCGGCGAAGAACGAAACGATGGGATTGTGGTTGTCCGCTGGGGCCGGTGCTTCGCGATTGACCTCGTGCATCTCCTCGACGAGATCGGCGCCGTGTTCGGGCAGGCCGACGACCGTCGCGTCACGGCCTGCGTTAGTCCATTGGCGGGTCAGGCGCTCGAGGAGCCAGGCGCCGAACGTATCGAGTTCGCGCACCCCGGCCATGTTGATGGATACGTCGGTTGTCTTGGCCGATGGCGTGCCGCCCGAGCCGCCTGCGAGCCGGTCGATCTCGGTCTCAAGTTCGCCTGCATGCGGGGCGGTCCACGAGCCTCTCGCGGTCAGCTCCAGCCGGTCGCCTACCAGCTTATGGGTCAGTAACGCCTCGCCCATGGCCCTCTGCTCCTTGTCCCCCGTTTCGCGCCGTCCAGCCCGCCGCCCGAGAGGCCCCGCAAAGGGGCCCCTGAACGCCGTACACTATAGGGAAACTCGGATGGCGGGGCCGGGAATTAGCCGCTGCGGCTCAGCGACATCGAGACCCCCCGCAGCGACGTGCCCGTCGTGGAGATCGAGACATTCTGCCGGGACTGCGTAAAGTTGACGGTCATGCTGCCGCTAACCGTACCGGAGATGCGAATGTTCAGCCGGCCTGGCGTCAACGATCCGGAAGCGCTCCCCGCGGCGTTGTAGGTGCGCTCTTCCCAACTGCCGGACACCGAGTTGCCGCTCACGCGAAGATTGCTTCGAATGTGAACCTTCGACGTGGGTGAGTTGCAGATCACGGAGAGGCCAAGACTGGAGCCGCCGCCCCGGTAATAGGCGTTGCAACTCAGACGTTCGGATCCGGACTCGTACCTAGCCGTACCGCCACCCCGCCATGACCCGAGCAGCCCGTCGACCGCGCTGGCGGAGGCCAGCTTCGAGGGCGTGGACATGAATACGCCCGCAAGCGCCGCGGTGGCGAGCAGTACGGGGGCAGCTTTGCGAATCATAGGTTTCATGGGGTCGATATTCCCGCAATTTGGACGTCTGAAGCAAGTCAGGATGGTAATCTCCGGCGATGATGCGGCAAGACGGTAAAGGTTCCAAGCGCGTCTATGTAACAGTCCTGTGTCCCGCAGGTGACACCCCTCGACATCGCCCTGTCAACGGTCAGCCACTCGCCGGCATGATTTACCAGGAATGAGGCTGGAATCGGTCTCGGAGCCCAGTCTACAGTCTCTTGAGGGGCTGCGCATCCTCTCGAAGAGTGCATCCTTTCCAGATACTTTTCGGAGCCAAACGATGGCGATGCCGAGTCCGCATATCGCAATCACGTACTGCCGTCTGTGCAATTGGATGCTCCGGGCTGCCTGGATGGGTCAGGAGCTGCTATCGACCTTTGCGGAAGAGGCCGGCTCGCTCACGCTGATTCCCGACGATACCGGGGGTGTTTTCGAGGTGCGTATCGACAATGACCTTGTGTGGTCGCGGAGCGAGCGAGGGCGGTTTCCGGAGATCACCGAACTCAAGCAGATCGTTCGGGACCGCATCGCGCCCGCCCACGACCTCGGCCATGCGGACCGCCAGCACGGCGAATCTGAAGGCAGCTAGGAACCTACGCCCGGTCCCCAAGCGCGTCCGGCGTCGTCACGTCTTGGGCCGCTCGGTCGCCACGGCGGACGCGACAGCCTTCAGCAGAGCCTGGTCCTTCAAATCCTCGATCGGAACGGCGATCTTGCGCCGCCAGTTGGGGTGCTCGTCGACGGTTCCCGGCACGTTGGCCTGTTCAACGGTGCCCAGCGCATCGTCCAGTTGCACGGCGAGCAGGCGACACGGTGTCGCTGCCAGGAAGCGGTGGACCGCGACAATGACGTCATCGGGCATTTCTTTGGCGTCGGCGTAAGACGGGTCGGGCTGGAGCGCCTGCGCGCCCATCAGTGCATCCAAGAGGCGCTTGCGGTCTTGCGCTCGATCCTCCCGTTGCATCACGGCTTCGCTTTCGGTAGCGCGGTTGCATTTGACGCGCCAATCGATGTCGTTGCAGACCCACCAACCACGAAGTGTGGGAAGGTCGTGGGTTGAGGCGCAGACCATCGCTTCCCGGCGATAGGCGTGGGGTGCCCGCCAGACGCCGTCCTCCTCGCTGAAATAGAAGACCTGGTAGCTCAGCAGGCCGGCCCGAACCATGGTGTCGGTGAATCCGGGTGGAATCGTGCCGAGGTCTTCGCCAATGACGATGGTTTGCGAAATCCAGGATTCCGCCGCGACACCCTCGAGGAGCTCCCGGAAAGGATAGGCGACATAGGCGCCGTCCACCGCCTTGTTGCCTTCCGGAATCCAATAGAGCCGCTGCATGGCCATGGCATGGTCGATGCGCAGGGCGCCTGCATGACGCATGTTCGCGCGCAACACGCTCTTGAAGGGCTCAAGGCGTTCCATTGCGAGCCCGACGGGCGAGAAGGGCACAAGGCCCCAGTCCTGACCTTGAGCGCTGAACGGGTCCGGCGGACAGCCGATGCGCGCGGCGCGCGCAATCGCCGGTCCATTCTGCCAGGACGTGGAGCCGTCAGGCGAAATGCCAACCGCCAAATCGAGATAAAGGCCGATCCGCATGCCCGCCGCGCGGGACCGGGCTTGCGCATCCGCGAGTTGCTTCTCCGCTGTCCATTGCAGCCAAGCGTGGAAAGCGAGGCGTGTCTTGGCGGCCCTGGCGAAGTCGCGCACGGCGAGATTGTTCGGGTCCTGATATTCCTTCGGCCAGGTAGACCAAGCGGCGTTGCGACCCTGTGCGACCATGTGCTCCGACAGAGCTTCGTAGAGCGCCTGGATCTCGAGGGGAGTGCCCTGCTCGTAGCAATAGTGCTCGAAGATGTCCTTCGCTTCGGCCGGAGCCTCCTTCAAGAACAGAGCGAACAGTTCTTCAAGAACGGGAATCTTGACCGCGGCGACTTCGCGGTAATCGATCAGTTCCGTCTCCCGTAACGAGGAGCGCTTGGCCGCCAATTCGGGCCTCTCGATGTCGGCGTATCCCGGCACGCGGTCCGGCGCGATCAGGAGCGGATTGAGAAAATTGCGCGACGAAGGACTGTAGGGGCTGATGCGCTCGGGCTCGGCTATGAACAACGCATGCATCGGACTGACGCCAACGAAGTCGGCACCAAGCGTGCCGGCATACTCGGCGAGCTGCGCCAGATCTTCGAAATCGCCGATACCCCAGTTCCGCGCGGAGCGCAGCGCATAGGCCTGCACCGAAAAGCCCCAGGCCCGGCCCTCGACGAGGAAGGGCGGCCAGAAGGCAGAGTCCGAAAGACCGGCAATATCGTCCATGCGCGCGGGTTGAGGCACCGGTCCGTTGCCGTCCACGGGAACGCCCATCGCCTCCAAGACCTTGGCCTTGGTTTCGTCCGGCGTCGTGACCCAGTCGCCTTGTTCGCTGATATAGCCGTCGGCAACACCGAAGCGTTTCGCCAATTCTTCAATCCGATCCGTCATCGGGACTCCTAGAGGCTTAAGCTGGCAACGACAGACCACGGGGGCAGCGGGCCGGCGCCGCGATCGATGCCAGGAGGGGTCGTGAAAAACGATTTGCTATCCGCGTTCGAAGGAAGCGTAACCGGGGCGTCCGACATGTTGGCGGTCAGCTCCAGCGCGTTGCCGTCATCCAGCGCCCAGCGGACGGCGAACGCCGGCCCCTGACGCGCGGTGACGGCGCCCGCACGACCGCCGATGGAGGCCATGCGTGGAACGACGTGCGTCTTGCGGGCGGCCAGCAATTGTTTGACCAAAGCGCGGCGCGGCGTGTCCGCCGGCGCTAGGATGCTGCGCTCGAACGTCTCCAATGCATTCGGGTTCGGGATCTCTTTCCCGCCCGCGGCATTCGCATAGGACTCGTGGCTGCCGAAATCGGCGCGGCGTCCTTTGGCGACGGCCTTGGCCAAATCGCCGCGGAAATCGGTAAAGAACAGGAACGGTCTCGTCTCGCCGTACTCGTCGCCCATGAACAGCATTGGAATGTGGGGCGCCAGCAGCAGCAATGCCAGCGCGGCATCGACGGCTTTGGAAGATGCGAGCGTTTCGAGGCGATCACCGTGCGCGCGATTGCCCGTCTGGTCGTGGTTTTGGATGTAGTTGATGAAGACGGTCGGCGGCAGATGCGCCGACGGCTCCCCGCGCTTCTTGCCACGGAAGGCGGAGTCCTCGCCTTGGTAGTCATGGCCTTCCGCCATCGTCCGCGCGAGGCGCCCGATAGGGTCTTCGACGTGGTCCTGGTAATAGCCGGTCTCTTCGCCGGTCAGGATCACATGCACCGCATGGTGCCAGTCGTCGTTCCACTCGGCATCGTAGAGCCGCGGCGCGCCTGTCTCGTCGAACTGGAAAAGCCGAGTGGAGTTGTCGTCGTCCTCGATCGTGAGGTGAAGGTGCCGGTCCGGAATCCGTGTGCGGATCTCCCGGGCAATCTCGGCCAGCACTTCTTCTTCGGCCGGGTCCCTGATGTGATCCACCGCGTCGAAGCGCAGCCCGTCGCAGCGGAACTCTTCGAGCCAGTAGAGCGCGTTGTGGATGAAGAACGCGCGCACCGGCGCGCGGTCGAAGGCGATCGCGGCGCCCCAGGGCGTGTGCCGTTTCGGGTCGAAGAAGCCCGGCGCGTACTGAGCCAGATAGTTCCCGTCAGGACCGAAGTGATTGTAGACCACGTCCATCAGCACCATGAGCCCGCGTTCGTGGCAGGCATCGACAAGCCTCTTCAGGCCTTCTGGGCCGCCATAGGCCGTATGCGGTGCATAGAGCAGAACCCCGTCATAGCCCCAGCCTCGATTGCCGCCGAACTGCGCGACCGGCAGGAGCTCGATCGCGGTGACGCCTGTGTCCACGAGCCTGTCGAGGTCGCGGACGATGCCGTCGAACGTACCGTCTTTCGAGAACGTTCCCGTATGGAGTTCGTAGATGACGGCTTCGTGCCAGGGGCGACCGGTCCACTCCGCCGTTCGCCACTCGTAGCCCGCCGGATCGACCAGGCGGCTGAATCCATGGACATCGGACACTTGCGCGCGGGCTGCGGGATCGGGCACGCGCATCCCATCGTGTAGGGCGAACTGATAGCCGCCACCGACCGGCACCGCATCGGTGCGCAGCTCAAACCAGCCTTCGCCTGAAGCAACCATCGGAATGGTGGCGCCTGTCTCCGTGACCAAGGAGACGGAGTCCTGCGGCGGGGCCCAGAGCCGGAAGTTGTGGGAAAGACAAAATACCAACTAAACGCAAAAAATCCCACACCTTTATCGGTGTGGGATTTCTAATATAGATAGTTTTTA
>JARRPE010000067.1:0-6989 GCA_037383205.1 Methyloceanibacter sp. | reverse complement strand
ATGCGCTCCGCCGAAAGCTGAATCGGCGTGAGCGGATTCTTGATCTCGTGCGCAATGCGCCGCGCCACGTCGGCCCAGGCCGTCGAGCGCTGCGCGATGACCAGTTCCGTGATGTCGTCGAACGTCACGACATGGCCCTGCCCGTCGCCCTCGCTTGTGACACGAACCGCGAAATTGCGCTCGGATCCGCGCCGCCGCAGGGTGATCTGATCGGTCGCCGGCCGCTTGGCCGGCCTGCGGGCGCGTTTGAGCTGCGGGCCGAATTCCGGCACCGCTGCGGCGAGTTGTTTCCCAACCATGTCGGCCGCCTTGAGGCCAAGCAGCTCTTCCGCCGAAGGGTTCACTAGGTTGACGGTGCCGTCGGTATCGACGCCGACGACGCCCGCGGTCACGCCCGACAGCACGGCGGACATGAAGCGGTTATGCTCGTCGAGCGTCGCATTGGTGCCGACGAGCTCGTCGCGCTGCGTCTTGAGTTCGGAGGCCATGGTATTGAATGTCGAACCGAGCACGGCGAGGTCGCCGTCGGCGGGATTGACGCTAACCTTCACGCCAAGATTGCCGTGGCTGATCTCTTCGGCCGCGCCCATCAGCTGGCCGATCGGCGCCACCAGCCGGTTTGCGAACCACATGCCGATCCAGATCGCGGACAACAGCAGCGTCAATGCGATGGCCACGTACATGAGGCCGAAGGCGACCTGCACGCCGGCCCGCCGTTGCTCGAGCAACTGGTACTCGGCGACGTTGGCGCGCGTGGCACGCAGCTGCTGAAGCACGCGCGCGTTTACCGGGCGAATGACGTAAAGGTAAGTGTCGTCGAAATTCTCCAGGCTCTTGATCGCGCCGACTAAACTTGTCTTGCCGGGCGCGATGACGATGACCTGCCCTTTCTTGGCAAGGTCCATCGCCTCGGGCGGCGGCGCGCGATAGGGAATGTTCGGCATGGACGCAGCTGTCGCCAGCATCTTGCCGTTGCTGTCGATCAGGTAAGCCGCCGGGATCGCGCGGATGCCCGCCTGTGCCCGGAGAAAGCTGCCGAAGCCCTGCGGCCGCGCCTGGACGAGCTCCACCGCCTCGTCGATATCCTTGGCCATGCCGACCGTGTCGGCGCGGATGACCTGGCCGTGCTCCTGGAGATAGGCGGTGGCGACATCGATTGAATTCTGAATGATCGACTTGGTGCGGCTCGAGAACCAATGATCGAGACCGCGGTCGAGTGAGACACTGGCGAAAATCGCGAGCGCGATCGCCGGCACGACCGCGATGACGCTGAACAGGCTGACGATGCGCACATGGAGCTGGGCGCCGGCTTCATGGCGGCGTCTGGCCAGCCACAGCCCCGTCACCTGCCAGGCGATCAGCCCCAGCATGGCGACCACGAGCACCGCGTTGATGAGCAAGGTGGTGACCACCACCTGCTGCGTCGGCACGATCGGCGTAAGCCCTGTCAGAACCAGATAGGTGGCCAGTCCCGCACAGAGGGACAGCACCATGATGATAAGACCGAGCGTGAACTGGAGACGCCGCCGCTTGGGCGGGACCGTGGCCTGTGCATCTGTATCGCGCTCGTGCGTGACTTTAGGTGGCGCCACTATGTTTCTGCCTGCCTTGGTTTTTTTCGTATTTGGCTCGGGCTCGCGCAAGATGGACTGCTCTCCCTCCCAAGTCCGCGGTTCGGTTAGGCCGACTCTCGACGATGCGGCAAAATGACCACAGATATGATGCAATAAGATCACAATGTGGCGCTTTGGCGACAGGCGGACGGCGCATCACGGCGCAGGCCGCGCCGGACACGCATCGCGGTCATATGGGTGGTGTGCTTCGCTCTGCCTAGGGTTAGGCGGCGGGCGTGCGGATCACTTTGATCCCGAGGTCGCGGATCTTCTTGCGCAGCGTATTGCGGTTCACGCCCAACAGATCCGCGGCGCGGATTTGATTGCCGCGGGTGGCCGCCAGGGCCGCAGTGATCAAGGGCGACTCCACTTTGCGCAGAATGCGCGTGTAGAGCCCGGCGGGCGGAAGCTCTTGCCCAAAGCTCATGAAGTAGTCGCTGAGATAGCGCTCCACCGCCTCGGACAGATCGGCCGAAGCCTCGGGCGCATCGCTGAACGAGGTGGGCCGCGAAGCCGGCGCGAACTCGCTTTCCACCATTTCGATGGTCACGATGTCCTGGGTGTAGATGGCGGACAGGCGCCGCACCAAATTCTCCAGTTCGCGCACGTTGCCCGGCCAGTTGTGCCGCTTGAGCCGTTCGATGGCGCCGGCTTCGAAACTCTTGGGCGGAAGTCCCTCCTTCTCGGCGATCGCAAGGAAGTGGCGGACGAGGTCCGGAATGTCCTCGAGCCTTTCGCGCAACGGAGGCAGGCGCAGCGGCACCACGTTCAGCCGGTAATAAAGGTCCTCGCGGAACAGACCCTGGTCGATCTGCTGCTGCAGGTCGCGATTTGTCGCGGCGATGATCCGCACATTGGTCCGAATGGGCGTTCGCCCACCGACGGTCGTGTACTCGCCTTCCTGCAGGACGCGTAGGAGGCGCGTTTGCGCCTCCATCGGCATGTCGCCGATTTCGTCGAGGAACAGCGTGCCGCCCTCGGCCTGTTCGAAGCGGCCCACATGGCGGGTCTGCGCGCCGGTGAAGGCCCCCTTCTCGTGTCCGAACAATTCGGACTCGATGAGTTCCCGTGGGATCGCCGCCATGTTGATTGCCACGAACGGACCGTTCCGCCGCTTGCCATATTCGTGCAGCGCGCGCGAGACGAGGTCCTTGCCGGTGCCGGACTCGCCGGTGATCATCACCGTGAGATCGGTTTGCGTCAGCCGCGCTAGGACGCGGTAGATGTCCTGCATCGCCGGGCACCGGCCGATCAGCGGCATGCCGTCGGACGACTCGGCGGAGAGCGGCTGTACTTTCTTGCGCGGTTCGGCAAGCGCCCGGCTGACGACGGAAATGAGCTCGTTCAGATCGAAGGGTTTGGGCAGATATTCGTAAGCGCCCCGCTCGGCGGCAGTGACCGCGGTCATGAAAGTATTCTGCGCGCTCATCACGACGATGGGCAGGTCCGGCCGCAGCTTCTTGATGCGCGGAATCAAATCGAAGGCGCTTTCGTCCGGCATTACCACATCGGTGATGATGAGATCCCCGTCGCCTTGGCTGACCCAACGCCACAGCGTTGCCGCGTTCCCGGTCGCGCGTGGCGCATAACCGGCGCGGGCCAGCGCCTGGTTCAGGACCGTTCGGATTGCCGCGTCGTCATCGGCGATCAGGATATTGCCTTTTCCCATGCTTCAGTCTGTCTCTTAGGTATGTGCTTCGTCTTGTTCCGCCGTTTCCGACTCCGGCGCTGTGTCATCGCTGGTCGCCATGGGCATCAGTGCACGGAACACTGTGTAGCGCGGGCGTGAATCGCACTCGATGATGCCGCCGTGGTCCCCGATGATTTTCGCGACCAGGGCAAGGCCGAGCCCCGTCCCCGACGGTTTCGTGGACACGAACGGATCGAATAGGTGCTGGATCAGGTCGGCGGGCACGCCACTGCCATTGTCCTCGACCGCGATTTCCAGCGGGAGGCTGACGCGTGCCTGGCTTCCGGGCACGGAAAGACGCACGCCCGGCCGGAAGGCCGTCGACAGCGTGATCTGCCCATCCTTGCGGGAGTCGCCAATTGCTTCCGCGGCATTCTTGACGAGGTTCAGGAACACCTGCACCAGCTTGTCGCGGCTGCCGGGGACCGGCGGAAGCGACGGGTCGTAGTTCTCGACAATCTTGATGTTGCTGGCAAAGCCCGTCGAGGCCACGTGCTTCACATGATCCAGGACATCGTGAATGTTGACGGGCTCGCGCTGCAGCGGCCGTTCGTCCCCGAAAATCTCCATGCGGTCGACAAGTTTGCAGATGCGGTCCGATTCCGAACAGATCAGCTGCGTCAGCGTCCGGTCGGACTCGTCGCAATCTCCTTCGAGGAGCTGCGCCGCGCCGCGTATGCCAGAGAGCGGGTTCTTGATCTCGTGTGCCAGAACGGCGGCAAGGCCGGACACGGAGCGTGCCGCTCCCCGATGGGTCAGTTGCCGTTCGATCATCTGCGCCATGCTGCGCTGTTGGATCATCACCATCACGGCGCCGGTCCCGACAGAGACGGGGCCGCCGTAAAGGTCAACGAGCTTCGTCGACTCAAAGCGGAAGGAGCTCAGTTCGACTCCGTATTCGTTGACCGTGGTTCCATTGCGCTGGACCTGTTCCACGAGCGCGATGAGCGGACACCCGAACGCGACCACATCCGGCAGGCTATGGCGGCACATCATGCTGGAACTCATCTGGAAGAAGTCTTCCGCAGCCGAGTTCACATAGTCGATGGTGAGGCCCTTGCCGATGACCAGAAGCGGATGCGGGAGAGCTTCCACTAGCGCTTCGCACGCCACGTTCTTTATATCCTGGCTCGCCCCTGGCGTTCTGGTAGAGAGCGTCAAAGCCTATATCCTCATCCTCGCCGCCGAAATCCGGTGGCCCAACAAAGCGTGCATAAATTATAAGCACGGGTGAGTCATGAACTATTATTGGGCAACATACGTGTGTTTTTCGTTTGGGGCAATAATCCATATGCCGCAGTGCAACAACTATGTGAATCAGAGACTTAAGCGCAGAAACGGGCAGTCTTGTTGCACTGGTTGGGGAGGTGTTTGGTGACCATAGCAGCGCTGATCGTTGCCGCCGGGCGTGGAGCCCGGGCCGCCACTGACCTGGCGCAGCCGAAGCAATACTGCGAGATCGGCGGCGCGCCGATGCTGTCCCGCACCTTGTCGGTCTTCGCCGCGCATCCGGACGTCGATGATATACTGGTGGTCATTCACCCCGACGACGTGCCGTTGTACGGGAAGGCCAGCGCGCCCTTTGCAGCGGACATCCTGCCGGCGGTAATGGGCGGCGCGCGCCGCCAGGACAGCGTCCGTCTCGGGTTGGAAGCGCTCGCCGGCAAGGCGCCCACTAAGGTTCTGATCCACGACGCCGCGCGCCCCTTCGCCGACGAAGCGTTGGTTTCCCGGGTGATCGGTGCTCTCGATACCAGCCCCGGGGCCCTGCCCTGTCTCCCCGTGACCGATACGTTGAAACGCGAGGGCGCCGGTCACGTGGCCGGCACCGTGTCGCGCGAGGGCCTATTTCGGGCGCAGACTCCGCAGGGCTTCGACTATAAGGCGATCCTGACGGCCCATCGCGCCGCAGCCCAGGATTCGACGCTCGACTTCACGGACGATACGTCCGTGGCCGAGTGGTTCGGGATCAGCGTGGCGATCGTCGAAGGCTCGGAACACAATCGCAAGCTGACCACTGCGGAGGATTTGATGATCGCCGATCGATTGATGATGCAGAGCGCGGCTCCAGCCGGCACGATGCGCGTGGGCTCCGGATACGACGTGCACCGGCTCGGTCCCGGCGATTCCGTCACGCTCTGCGGCGTACGTATTCCCCACAACCGGACCTTGCTCGGGCACAGCGATGCGGATGTGGGTCTGCATGCGTTGACGGACGCTCTGCTCGGCACGATTGCCGATGGCGATATCGGCGCACACTTTCCGCCTTCGGACGCACGGTGGCGGGGCGCGGGTTCCGATGTGTTCTTGAAAGACGCGGGCGAGCGCATCGCGTCGCTCGGCGGCAAAATCGTGCATGCCGATATCACGTTGATCTGCGAGGCGCCGAAGATCGGCCCGCACCGCGATGCCATGCGCGGCTCGATCGCGGACATCCTTGGTCTTGGTCTCGGTCAGGTCAGCGTGAAAGCGACGACGAACGAGCAGCTCGGGTTCATCGGGCGCGAAGAAGGGATCGCGGCCATGGCGACGGCGACGGTGATGCTACCATGAGCGAAGTCTCGTCCGACGAGACGTTGACGGCGCTGGCAGCCGAGGTTCTCGAGGCCGCGCGGGCCGGCAATGACCTAATCGCGACCGCCGAGTCGTGCACTGGCGGTCTTGTGTCCGCCGCGCTGACATCGGTCCCGGGATCCTCGGACGTGTTCGACCGCGGCTTCGTCACCTACACCAACACCGCCAAATCGGAAATGCTCGGCGTGCCGTTCTGGCTGATCGAGAAACACGGCGCCGTCAGTGAGGAGGTCGCGCGCGCCATGGCGGGCGGCGCCCTCGCCCACAGCAACGCAACGATCGCCGTCGCCATTACCGGCATTGCAGGGCCCGGAGGCGGAACGGCCGACAAGCCGGTCGGCCTCGTGCATTTCGCGGCAGAGCGCCGCGATCTGCCAACGCAGCATCAGCGTGTGGCGTTCGGCGATCTGGGGCGCGACGAGGTGCGCCGCCGGAGCGTGGCGTGCGCGCTGCGCATGTTGCGTGACCTCGCTTAGGAGCGGCACTAGCTGGTCAGCGCCCGGCTCTTGAGGCCGTAGATCTCGTCCGCGCGCGCTTCGAAAGCGTCCGTGTATTTCCGGACCGCCTTGTCGAACAGGCTGCCGACCAGCCGCTCGAACATGCGCGAACGAAACCTGTAGGCGATGTAGAAATCGATCTCTGATGCGCCGCTGACAAGCGGTTCGAATACCCAGCGATTCTCCAGATGCTCGAACGGCCCGTCGACATATTCGACGAGTATCGCGCGCGCCGCCGGATCGAGCGTGACGCGGCTGGTGAACCGCTCGCGGATGAGCTTGTACCCCACCTCCATCTTGGCGGTCAGAACCTCCTTGCCGTCCATCGTCTCGCGCCGGACCACGTTGAGTGCTTCGCAGAGGGGCAGGAACTTCGGATAATCCTCTACATTCGCGACCAGCGCATACATCTCGTCAGCCCCATGGGCCACGCGGTGTCGAGTTTCGTAAGTCTGCATGCTGGGCTTTTAAACTAGCTGCGGAGGCTCGCAAGCCGCGCTTCTTTCAGGCGCTCGAAATCATCGGCCGCATGATAGGACGAGCGCGTCAGGGGCGTGGATGCGACGAGGAGGAAACCCTTAGCCTCTGCAAGGCGCTTGTAGTCGGCAAAGCGCT
>JARRPE010000066.1:0-7047 GCA_037383205.1 Methyloceanibacter sp. | reverse complement strand
CGAGCGCGAGGCGCTGCTTCCACCCGCCCGACAGCTCGCCGGCAAGCTGATCCGCACGGCCGGTCAGCCCCAGCCGCGCGATCGCCTCCTTCGCAGCCTGGCGCGGTTTGGAAACGCCATAGACCCGCGCCACGAACTCCAAATTTTCGCGAATTGACAGATCCGTATAGAGACTAAATCTCTGCGTCATGTACCCAACATGCCGCCGGATCTCGTCTTGCTGTGTGAGGATGTTGTACCCGAGACAGGTCCCCTCGCCCGCATCCGGCGTCAGGAGACCGCAAAGAAGACGCAGGGTCGTGGTCTTCCCACTGCCGTTGGGACCCAGGAAGCCGTAGATCTCGCCTTTCGGCACTTGCAGGCTGAGCTCGTGCACGACCGTCCGGTCCCCGAATTTCTTGGTCAACCCATGGACGTCGATGGCGATCTCTTTGCTCACGGCGAGGCCTACTGGCCCTGCGGCAGCGTGACGGAGACGGGCTGCCCGGCGGTGAGTTGCGCCGTCTTCTCGCCGGGCCGCGCCTCGACGAGAAATACGAGCTTCTGCCGCTGCTCGCGTGAAAAGATCACCGGCGGCGTGAATTCCGCATCACGCGAAATGAAATAGATGGTCGCCGTCAGCCCTGACGGACAGCCGTCGCAGGACACCCCGACAGTCTCGCCGATGCGAAGCGCCGCACGGTCTTCCTCTGATACAAAGAAGCGGACTTTCAAATTCCCGGGCGGAAGCAGCGACACGACGGCCTGCCCCGCATTCACCACCTCGCCGGGACGGAAATAGACTTCCTCGACAGACCCGACCGCCGGCGCGAACACCTTCCGTTTCGCGAGACTCTTCTCGGCTTCGTCCACCGCGGATCGCGCCTCGGAGACAGCCGCGGTTGCGGCCTCGATGACGCCGGATCGGCCCGGAAGATGAGCGGCTTCGATGCGCCGCTCGGCTTCCTTGACAGCCGCCTGGTTGCTGTCGTGCTGCGCGATGGCATCGTCGAGTTGCGCCTTTGACACCCAGCCCTTTTCGTAGAGCTGCTGGATGCGATCAAGATTCAACTGCGACTTCGTCAGCATGGCCTTGGCGCGAACCAGGGCCGACTGCAGCACATCGATTTCGCGTGGCCGCTGCACTTCGGCCTTCGCATCCGCAAGACGCGCCTCTGCTTCAGCCAAGCGCGCCTTTCGGGTCGCGAGTTCGGCCTTCTGTTCTGAACTTTCGAGCGTGAACACCAGATCGCCCTTCGCGACGGCGTCACCTTCCTGGACTTCGAGTGATTCTATCCGCCCGCTCTTTTCGGAGCCGACCAGAACCAGGTCCGCCTCCAAATAGCCAGGCACGAGATTCTGATCGCCGTCGGAGCGCGTCAACAGAACAAGTCCGCCGATGGCGGCGGCCACAACGGCGATGATGATCAGGAACGTTCGTCTCATGACGTCTCGCGCCCCCGGTCTTTTGCCGCGATTGCGTCGATCACGAGGTCAATATGAGTCTTCAGCAGCGCATCGGTGTCGAGATGGACATGGGCCTCGAACAAGCTCCGCCAGATGACTGCCATGAGCGCCGGCGCCACGATTATTTGCGGGAAGTCGTGCAAAGCCGTCGGCTTGAACTCACCGCGCGCGACGCCGCGGTCGATTAACATCCGTAGCGCGGCAATACCCTTCGAGACGACCTGATCGTAGTAAAAACGGGTGAGTTCAGGGTGCTTGTGCCCTTCGCTGATCAGCAGCCGCGCGATGAGCATACGGCGCGATTTCACGAGGTCCTGCAGGAAGGCCAGGAGCGGTCCCTTGAGAAGCGCCTCGCTCGGCAAATCCGAGGCGAGCATGAGTTCGCGCATCTCGTCGAAGGCCGGGGTCAGCACGCTTCGGACGACGGCATTGAACAGCTCTTCCTTGGTCTTGAAGTAAAGATAAGGCAGGCCCTTCGAGACCTTGGCTCTCGCCGCGACATCCTCGAGGCGCGTGCCCGAATAGCCTTTGGCCGTGAACTCCTCGAAGGCCGCCGTCACGATCTCTTCCGCGCGGTCGCCTTTTCGCCCACGCGGTGAGCCGTTCTCTTCGCTGGGCTTCACCAAGCTGCTTTTGGCCATGCCATGCTGCCTTTCTAGGCGACTTCGGGCCTATCAGTCCATGCGTCCGCATGAAGTCGGGTATAACCCTTAAGTTATGACTGACTGGTCAGTACCGCAATGGCAGAAGTGACAAATCCGCGCTCTTTCGGGGTCTAAGTGAATTGCCGAGAACGCCCTTGATGGGCTCCAAGGGCTCGATTTTCTGCAGACGGGCGAACTCATGCCCCGGAGTGCGCGAGCTCGTAGGCCTTGAGGAGATATGCACGGTCAACCTGCGTGTAGCCTTGAGTGGTCGACAGGCTGACATGGCCGAGCAGCTCCTGGATCGCCGCCGTCGTCGACATTCGGGACGAAGCAAGAGCCCGGCCCGAGTGGTAACCCAAGCCGGGCCTGCCGCGTCGTGGGAAGCCAGGGTCATATTGGAGGACTCCCAGCGCGACAGCCCGATGAGCCGCCGCAGATTCTGCTGCGGCTTTGATGCTGATCAATGGCGTTTGAAAGAAGAGAGCCCCGGCGTTTCCGTCGGGGCTGAGTAGAGACTGAGAAGGTTGGTGACTGTCTGCGGAGGGCACGCCACCAAGTCCGTACACATACGAAGCTACTGGTCGTCCAGGAGTTCTTGGCCGGGAGCTGCATTATAACGAGGTCTGAGGTTGCCCAGCCGGTCACCGCTCAAGTCAAGGCCATCGACGATGGACAGTAGTAAGAGATTCGAACTTTGGATGACGCGTCCGCACATGCGGAGGATAGTAGACCGGTGGGTCGATCCCGGAAAAGGTTGTGCGAGCGGCTAAATAAATGGCGCTTCGTCTTTGCCTTCGGCCCGCTCCTGCTTCAAAGCTTGAACCATGGCCCAGAAGAACGCCGTCACACCTGGTACAGTATGGTCCGGTCCGACGTAGCCTGAATTAGACCGCGCATCGCCCAACACTTATTGCGCATCCCCCATCCTGAAGCCGCCCCTGACTCGGGAAATATATTTTGGGCCTATGGCAACAAAAGATAGGGAAGGCCACACCGTCGTCAGCGCCACGGAGGCACGACAGGGACGGATCACGGGAATGATCTACGTGCTTATTATCGGCTTAGTTCTGGCCGCGACCGTAGGAGGCGCTTTCCTGTTGTTGGGGAACTCTTAGCCGCAACAAAATAGAGCCGCGGCGTGCTCCCGAGCCCGCTCGCTTTACTGCGCAACCCCTCGTCCGTTTTACACCCGTAGGCAGACGTCCTCAATCTCTGCACGGAGGTCTGCTAGTGCCAAAACAGGCACTATATCGGCCGATTTATCGGCGCTGAATAATCGCAAAGCCAGCAACGAAAGCCCTCAGATTCAAGTGCTTCGAGCTAGAGTTACAGGTATATGCTGTAGTCCATGTTCCTGGAGGGTCGGTGCGCGAGCTCGGACGCGCCGATGCTAGCAGAAGCGAACCCCGTCAGCTGAATCGATTAGATCCATCAGATGGAGACAGTAGAACACACTAAGAGCAGCGTGCTCGTCCTCAATGCGGGTTCATCGAGCATCAAGTTTGCCGTATACAGTGCGACGGCCAGTCTTGACCGCCTTCTGCACGGCGAAATCGAGGGGATTGGCACTGCACCAAATTTCCGCGCGCATGATGATCAGGGCCTAGGGCTTTCTGCCCCGCCAGCGATCGAGGCGAATACCTCTGTTCACGAATTGATTCAAGACCTTTTGGACTGGATCGAGCACTATCTGGGAGGGTGCAATATCTTGGCTGTTGGCCATCGTGTCGTGCTCGGCGGTCTTGAACACACGGCGCCGGTTTCTATCGACGCCCGTGTGCTTGGCCAGCTTCGTGCGCTGATCCCGCTCATGCCCATGCACTTGCCGCGCAATCTGGAGCCGATCGAGGCGCTATACAATGTGAGCCCTCAGCTTCGCCAAGTTGCGTGCTTCGACACGGCGTTTCATCGCACCATGCCCGAAGTGGCGCAGCTCTACGGGTTACCGAGAGAGCTGACGGAGGAGGGCGCGCGGCGCTATGGCTTTCACGGCCTGTCCTACGAGTATATCGCCAGCGTCCTACCCGAGTTCGATGAACGCGCAGCCAAGGGGCGCACGGTCGTTGCGCATCTCGGGAGCGGCGCAAGTATGTGCGCCCTGGTGGCCGGACACAGCGTGGCGACGACTATGGGATTTGGGCCTCTCGCCGGACTTGTCATGGGGACCCGCCCCGGCGATCTCGATCCGGGCATTCTGCTTTGGCTGATGCGGGCCAAGGGGATGGACGACAAGGCGGTCGAGTCGATGCTTTACAACGATTGCGGCCTAAAGGGCGTCTCAGGCATCAGCAATGACATGCGCGATCTCTTGGCAAGCGAGCATCCGCACGCCAAGCAGGCCGTCGCACTGTTCAACTACCGGGTCTGCTGGGAACTCGGGGCACTTGCGGCGACCACCGGAGGTCTCGATGCGCTCGTCTTTACTGCCGGCATTGGTGAGAACGCACCCTCGATCCGGGCGGCGGTCTGTCGGCAATCCGCGTGGCTCGGAATCGATCTCGATGAGGCAGCGAACGAACGCGGCGCGCAACGAATCAGTTCGTCGTCCAGTCCGGTTTGCGTGTGGGTTATCCCGACCGACGAGGAACGCATGATTGCCGAACACACCTTCGCGCTTTTTCAACCCAGGAGTGAAGGACAACAAAGATGACTGCCAAGCTCCAGCCGCATGTAGGAGACCGCAACGCAGCGCATCAGCCGAAAGCCGAACATTCGGTTCCATGGTTCTGGCCTCTCGCCGCCGCAATCGAACTTGGCACGGCCGCAGGGCTTGAACTCCTAGGTGAGAACCTGAAATTCATCGGAGAGGCTGGAGAGATCAGCGCGCCACCGAGATCGAGATGGACAACGGGGAACGTGGTCGCTCTTGACCTGGATACTATGCGCCTCAGGGACTTCTCGAAGGACGGCGCCTCCGGCCTGCCGGCGTTGATCGACCCGCCATATGCCGGTCACAGTTCTACAATCGCCGACTATGCCAAGGGTCAGAGCCTGGTCGAGACGCTCCTCGGCGCGGGTCTTGACCATGTGTTCGCCGCAGACTGGAAAGCCGCGACCGACAGCATGAAGAACTTCGATATCGACAAGTATCTCGCCGAGATCAACGTGGTCGTCGACGACCTTGGCGGCAAGGTCCACTTGATCGGCCTATGCCAAGGCGGCTGGATGTCGGCGATGTTTGCCAGTCGCTTTCCCGAGAAGGTGAAGAGTTTGGTGTTGGCCGGAGCGCCAATCGATACCGACGCAGGTCGTGGCCCTATCAAGAAGCTCGCGCGCACACTCCCGCTGGCGACCTACCAGGAGATGGTAAAAGTCGGCGACGGCCGGATGCTCGGCAAAACCATGCTCGCGGGCTGGAAGAACATGCATCCCGGGGCACAGTTCCTCGGAAAGTACCTCGACCTCTTCGCGCACATCGAGGACAAGTCGTACATCAAGCGGACAGAACATTTCGAGCGTTGGTACGAAAATCCGCTCGATCTTCCGGGCGTCTACTACCTGCAGGCCATCAAGCTTCTGTTCAAGGAAAACCAGTTTGCGCGGGGTAGATTTGTTGCTTTGGGTCGCACTCTCAGCCTCAAGGATGTCCACTGCCCAACATACCTTCTAGCCGGCGATTCCGATGACATCACGACTAAAGACCAGGTGTTCAATGCCGAGAAACTGTTGGGAACACCGTCATCCGCTGTGGTGAAGACGCTCGCACCAGGAGGGCATATTGGCCTTTTCATGGGAAAGCGCACACTCGCTGACGTCTGGCCCTCCATAGGAGAATGGATTAAGGCGCAGTCCTAGCTGGCTTCTTGCTTTGATAACGCGCGAGCAGCAACGCGACCGCGCAAGACGCCAAACGGGTCAATATCGTGTCCGAACGACTGGTCAAAATAATCGGCACCTTCGCGCCGACGACAATACCAGCTCCTGTTGCGTCCGCTAAATACTCAAGCTGCTTCGCCAGCATGTTGCCAGCCTCTAAGTCCGGTACGACCAGGATGTCGGCTTGGCCGGCCACAGGTGAGACAATATGCTTTGTCTTTGCCGCCTCGGCGGACACCGCATTATCGAAAGCCAGAGGACCATCGACGATAGCGCCCGTAATCTCGCCGCGATCCGCCATCTTGCAGAGCGCCGCAGCGTCAATGGTGGATTTGATCCTGGACGTGACCACTTCGACGGCCGACAAAATGGCAACCTTGGGCATCTCAATGTCGAGAGCATGGGCGAGCTCGATGGCATTCTGAACGATGTCGTGCTTGTCCTCGAGATCAGGATAGATGTTGATTGCCGCATCAGTAATCAGCAAGGGTCGGGGGTATGTCGGTACGTCCATGACATAGACGTGACTGAGGCGCCGGTCGGTGCGTAGTCCGGGCTGGCCCGCTACGATCTCGTGCATGAGCACATCCGTGTGCAGCGCCCCCTTCATGATCGCGTCAGCCTTGTTAGCAAGAACCAAGTCCACGGCCTTCGCCGCCGCCGCCGCGGGATTCTCGGCGACGACGATCTCGTAGTTTGAGACGGAAATCGCACCCGCTTTGGCTGCCGCCTCGATGGCCTCTCTTGGTCCGACAAGTACCGGGTGAATTAGCTCTTGGTGGGCTGCATCGATAGCACCGGCAAGCGAAATATGGTCGGTGGGAAAAACAACGGCGGTGCGCAGTAGATCGCGGCCCTCGGTTCTTGCGATCAACTCGCGATGACGAGCACCGGGCTCTTCCAACCGAACTTCCGGAATGACTACGCGCGGACGTTTCACCTTTTCATTTGGAGCGATGACATCCGCCACGCCGTCGGCGACCACGTTACCGTCTTGATCGACAATGTGGCAGTCGAGCACGACATCCCTCGGTGCTCGTTTCTCGCGGACCGTGACTGTCGTAACCACCGTGTCACCCACTAGGACGGGATGACGGAAATTGAGCGTTTGGCTCCGATAGATGGTGCCGGGTCCGGG
>JARRPE010000065.1:0-7868 GCA_037383205.1 Methyloceanibacter sp. | reverse complement strand
TTGGCGTCAATGCCTTCCTTGAAGTCCGGCATCGTCACCAGATGAGACGCAAGCCGGAACTCCAGCTTCAGCGCCTCGTCCAACTCAAGCGATTTGCCGCGTAACATCTGTTGGAGCGCGATCTTGAGCGATGTGGGCGACTTCTGCCGCAACGTCTTAGCTGTTTCCTTGGCCCAGGCTTCGTAAGGCCCCTCGGGCTCTGAATCGAGCCGCTCCAGGATCTCTTCGACCGTGGGCGCCGAGAAGATCCGGTTGATGGCCGGTGTCAGCCGCACGAGTTGGCCTTTACCCGGGTCTTGGTGCAGTCCGTCGAGAAGGCGGTCGATAGGATGGTTGTCCGCCAGCGCGGTCTTGATCGTGCCGAAATAAGCCGATGGGATATAGTGACTTACGAGGCGTAGACGATGTGCATCCGCAGGGCCGATCTCAGCTCCCGTGAGAGCCAAATAGGTGCCGACCCAGCCGTAAAGGCGCGGGAGGAAATACGTGCCGCCAATGTCCGGCAGGAACCCGATCCCCACTTGCGGCATCGCGAACCGGTATCCTTCGCCGGCAATGCAATGGGTGCCCAGCAGCGAAATGCCGATCCCGCCGCCGAAAGCGAGGCCGTTGATCAGCGGCACGTTCGGCCGGATGAATTTCTCCAGCACCCAAACATGGGTATAAGCAGAACGGTAGAATTCGCGTATCTCGTCGACGGCCCCGTCATGGTTCAGTTGGTTCAGGACTTTCAGATCGCCGCCGCTGCAGAAGACTTTGGGATGGGTAGACTCCATCACCACGCCGTAAATCTGCGCCGCGGGTTCCCAGCGCCGGTAGTTGGCGCTCAAGGCCTCGAACATTTCACGCGTGAGCGCGTTAAGCCTCGTGGGCCGGTCGAGCGTCACAACGCCGGCGCGGTCGTGATCCTCGAAGGTGATCCCAAGCTTTTCGGACAAACGCGTAAGCCCTCAACAATGACTGCAAAAGATGCGGGGTTGGATAGTCCGGCGCAGCTACCATTCCAAGACGCAAACCACAAGCCACCGGGATGCGGCATGTTCGGAGGGTTGTTGAGATGACCCGACGAAGGGACCGGATTTGGTTGCGCATGGGTGGCGGGGCCTTGGTGCTGGCCGGCCTTAGTGTGGCGGCGCCGGTTTTTGAGCCTGTCGTCGCCCGTCCGCTGAACCCGTTCCAAAGCCTCGGATTGCCGGTGCCGGATCTAGTGCCAAAACGCCGTGCCGCTCCGCGGCCGGCCGCCCCCGCTCAACCCGGGCTGCCTTTGCGAAAGCCTGAGCCTCCCAAGTCTTCGCCCGAAGCGGCGTCGGATGACAGGCAGCCTCCTGTGGCCGAGAAGCCCGTTGCCGACGAGCCCTCCACGGCTTCAAAAGAAACGACAGCCGAAACGCCGGCACCGACAGACGAGGCTTTCGATCCCGTGGCCGAGGCCGCCCCGCCGACCGAAGGAGAACTCGCGGCGCCCGCCGAAACCGAGAGCGCCTCCGCGCAAGCCTCTCCAACGGAGGATGCGGAAACGGATGAGCAGCATACGGATGAAATTGCCGACGCTTCGGAGGCGGACAAGAGCGACGAACCGCTCCCCGAGCCTCGGCGCAACCCAGTCCGTACTGGAGCCGATCCGGATGCCGCCATGGATCCCAAGGTCGTGGCGGCGCTCGAACAATGCGAGACGCTGCTGGATGGGCTCGACCTGGAGTACGAGCATCTGGACCCGATCCGCCGGGGCGCATGCGGGACGACGGCGCCCATCAAGCTGAAATCGATCGGCAACTACCCGAAGGTTACCGTGTCGCCGCCTGCGACCGTCAACTGCACCGTCGCGGCGACTTTGCACAAATGGTTCGAGACCTCTGTGCAACCGACGGCGCAGGCGCTGGGAACGAGCGTCACGAAGATCAAGAACGCCGCGTCGTATATGTGCCGCAACCAATATGGCCGGCCTGATACCAAGCTCAGCGAACATGCGAAGGCCAACGCGCTGGACATCAAGGCGTTCGTCCTCGCGTCCGGCCAGACGATCCCCATCCTTGGAAACTGGCCCTATGGCTACGCGCCCGAGCGGCCGCGACAGGCCGAGGCGCCGTGGCCGAACCCACTGCGCGACCACTCCACCCTGCCCCCGCCGAACCGCACGCCGGGTCTCATCGTCATGAATGAGGACCTGGAATACAAGGCGTTCACCAAGGAGGCGGACGAGTTCGGGAAGATGACGACGCATCCCTTCTTCAAGCCCGTGTTCGCCGCGCCCAACGAACTGCCGGAACTTGAGGACGAGGAGCCCGAGGGGCCGGTTCCGGAAGGCAATCTGAGTTCTGCCGAGGCGAAGAGCTTCCTAAAGACGATCCACGGCGACGCTTGCAAGATTTTTTGGACGGTGCTGGGCCCCGAAGCGAACGCCGCTCACAGGGACCATTTCCACCTTGATATGCGCAAGCGGCGCTATGTGAAGATTTGCCAGTAGGAGCGAAGAGGGCCTGATTGCAGAAAATCACGTTCGCTCCGGCCTCTAGCGTGACCTGTTGATTGAATGGTAGTCTCGCGCTGATCGCTTTCTAGAGGCTTAGACCATCTGACGGCGTGCCCTACTGAGGGCCGAGCTGTCCGCTAAAGGATTTGTATCGCGTGGCGTCACGACCAGACGACAAGACCGTCTCACTTCGCACCGAACGCGCGAAGCGCGGCACCGCAGACTCGCCCAAGGAACTAGGCTTGGGCTATCCGGCGACACGCTTGCGGCGCAACCGGCGCGCGGACTGGTCGCGGCGTCTCGTCCGCGAAATGCAGCTTACGGCCGATGATCTGATCTGGCCTATCTTCGTGATCGACGGTGACAGGGCGCGCGAGGAAGTTGATGCGATGCCTGGCGTGGCTCGGCTGTCGATCGATCTGGCCGTCAGAGCTGCCGAGGATGCCGCCGAGATCGGCCTGCCGGCGATCGCTCTCTTCCCGAATACCGATCCGTCATTGCGGGACGAAGAAGGCAGTCAGGCTTTCAACCCCGGCAATCTGGTTTGCCGGGCCGTACGCGCCATCAAGCAAGCCGTGCCGGACATCGGCATTATCTGCGACGTCGCACTCGATCCCTATACGAGCCATGGTCATGACGGCCTTCTGGACGACGAGGGCCGGATCGACAACGACCGGTCCGTGGAAGCACTCGTGACGCAGGCGCTCGTCCAAGCGGAAGCCGGCTGCGACGTGCTCGCACCCTCCGACATGATGGACGGCCGGGTTGGCGCGATCCGCGCCGCTCTCGAGGCGAACGGTTTCGCCGGCACGCAGATCATGAGTTATGCCGCGAAGTACGCTTCGGCCTTCTACGGACCGTTTCGGGATGCGGTCGGGTCGGGCGCTCAGCTGCGCGGCGACAAGAAGACCTATCAGATGGATCCCGCCAATGGCGCCGAGGCGCTGCGGGAGGTCTCGTTCGACGTGGCCGAAGGCGCGGACATGGTCATGGTCAAGCCCGGCCTGCCCTATCTCGATATTGTCTGGCGCGTGAAGGAAGCGTTCGGTCTGCCGACCTTCGCCTATCAGACCTCCGGCGAATATGCCGCCCTGGTCGCGGCCGCCGAACAGGGCTGGCTCGACCGCGAACGGGTCGTGCTGGAGACGTTGCTGGCTTTCAAGCGGGCCGGCGCCGACGGCGTGTTCAGCTATTTCGCCCCCGAGGTCGCGCGGCTGTTGAAGAGCCAATATTGACGGCGGCGGCTGCGGCTAGTCCGTGACCTTCATGTTCGTGAAGAGCACCGTCGCCTCGTCCGACTTGTCGAAATTGTCACCCGACACGCCGAACCGCCAGCTTCCTTTCGGGGCTTGTCCTCTGAGTTCGCGCACCTTCGTGCCATTGATGAAAAAGGCGAGCTGATTGCCTTTGGCATCGACACGCAGCGTGTTCGCCGCACCCGGTGCGGTCTTGATGGCGGGGCTGTCGATATTCGCCGCGATTGTCCCCACCCAGGCGCCGTCTTGCTTGCGCGCGATCCAATAGCGGCCATTGCTCAGAATGCCGAACTGGTAATAGGTCCGGTTGTTCTCGCCCCAGAACAACAGACCTGCACCGAGAATGCGGCCGTCGTTATCACCGTTTTCCACGCCATGGGGCCAGACTGCGTCGACGCAAACATCCGCATCCTCTACGGAGAACATCACGTTGAGGTTGGATTGCATGTCGTCGGCAGGCAGCGTGAAGGTCAGCGCGCCGTCGCCGATCGAGACCGCTTTTTTCTGGGACCAGCCGCCGCCATTGTCCTGGAAGGTATCCTCGAAAATGACTTCGGCGCCTTCGCATGCCAGGCCTTGTCCGGCGCTTGCGAGAAGACTCGCAACCGCGACTGCAAAAACCGTCCTCCGCATGCGTTGCTCCCTCCAATCTTCTGGCATCAGAGACGAATCTGTGGTGTTAGAAGCCTAAGACGTCACCCGGCGCACGGCAACTAAGCCTGATCGCCTGCCGTTCGCGTTGCGAACACGGCGGACGACCCCCATATCTTCAGCAGTTACGTATCACTTTGGAGACCAGATGCCGGACCCTACACTACCCAGCACCGCGACCTTTCCGGGGCAAATGAATGTCTACAACCCGGTGACGGAACCGCAGCTCTTCAGCGCCGTCATCCGCAAGCGCTGTGTCGCATTCCTCATTGACGCGGTCATGATCGCCATCCTGACGATCATCGCCTTCGTGATCGTCGCCGTCCTCGGTGTTCTCACCCTGGGGCTTGGCTGGCTACTGTTCGGGCTTGTTTTCCCGTTCGTCGGCCTCGCTTATAACGCGTTCACGATCGGCGGTCCCAAGTCATCGACCCCCGGTCAGCGTGTGATGGGGCTCGCCGTCCCCATGTGGTATGGCGGCAAGGTGACGCCGCTGATCGCGGCCTTCCACGCGCTCCTGTTTTGGTTCTCGCTCACGTTGTTCTTCCCGATCCTGCTGTGGTGCTTCTTCGATTCCCAGAAGCGCTGCCTGCACGATATCCTGGCCGGGGTCGTGGTGATCAACCGGCCGGCATCGGCCGGGACGAGCGCCCTCTGACACGGTTATCCAAACTTCAGGCGATGCGGGCGCCAGTCCGATTGCGCCCGCCGCCGATCCTCGCTTAAGCTATCGGAGGATTGACTTGGAATCGCTTCCGGTCCGGTGCCCGTGACAGAACACAAGAACAATTTTCCGGAGTTCTACATCACCGCCCCCCAGCCCTGCCCGTACCTGTCGGGTCGGATGGAGAGGAAGCTCTTCACGCACCTCACCCGCGACAAGCCTGGCTTCTTGATCGACAATCTGCTCAAGGGCGGTTTCCGGCGCAGCCAGAACATCGCCTACATGCCCTATTGCGACTCCTGCTCGGCGTGCGTTCCCGTGCGCCTGCTGGTGAACGAGTTCGAGCCGAAACGGTCGCTGAAGCGGATCGCGCGGATCAATCGAGATCTGGTGGTGACGCGCCATGCCGCGACGCCCAGTTCCGAGCAATACGCCCTCTTCCGCGACTACATCGAAGCACGGCACGGAGACGGCGGCATGGCCGAAATGAGCGTGCTCGACTTCTCGCTCATGGTCGAGGACAGCGTGGTGGAGACTTTCATCACCGAGTACCGCCAAAAGCCGGATCCCGTCACCGGCGAGGCCCCGCTGATCGCGGCGGCGCTCTGCGACCGGCTGAGCGACGGGATTTCCATGGTCTACAGCTTCTTCGACCCGTCTTTCGCCCAGCGCAGCTTGGGCACGTTCATGATCCTCGAACATGTCGAGTACGCCCGGTCCGTCGGCTACCCGTACGTCTATCTCGGCTACTGGATCGAGGGCTCCCGGAAGATGCGCTACAAGGAGCGTTTCCAGCCGCAGGAACGGCTGACCTCCAGAGGCTGGGTCCGGAACTCGGGGATCGACGCGCTGAAGCGCTAGAACTTGCCGCTAGAACTTGGCGCCGAATTTGCCGGATTTCGGGAAGCCGCGTGGCGGCAGCCGGCCCGCGGCGGCGCGGGCGCCCCACCAGTCCCGCAAGTCTGCCGACGACAGGGTGAAGCTGCGGTTCGCCGCATCGACGTAGACGAGTCCCTCCTTCTTCGCGAAGGTCTTCGCATCCGCAAGCCCGCCGTCGCGGTAACGCTGCAAGCGCACGCCCTTGCCGCGCGGCATTTCCGGCAGTTCCGACAGCGGAAACAGCAGCAGCTTCCTGTTGTCGCCGATCACTGCGACACTGTCGCCGGACACGGGGGCCAGGACAGCCGCCTCGTCGTCGCCCTTCACGTTGAGGATCTGCTTGCCCTTGCGGGTCATGGCGATCACGTCATCCTCGGCGACCACGAATCCGTAACCGGCGGTCGACGCTACAAGCAGCTTCCGGCCCGGTTCATGCACGATTAGTTCGACGCAATCGCCCGCATCTTCGATGTCGATCATCAGCCGGAAGGGTTCACCGGGCCCGCGCCCGCCCGGTAGCTTGTCCGCCGCAAGCGAATAGAAGCGGCCATTGGTGGCGAACAGCAAAAGCGTATCCGTCGTCTGGGCGTGCAGCAGCTGTCTCAACCTGTCGCCATCCTTGAAGGACAGTTTCGACGTGTCGGTGTTGTGGCCCCTGATCGTCCGTATCCACCCTTTGTCCGACAGAACGACGGTAATCGGCTCTTTCTCGATCATCGCCTCGGCGAGCACGTCCGCGACATCTTCCGGCGCTTCGTCGAACGTGGTGCGCCGGCGGCCGAGGTCGGTCTTGGGGCCGAACGCGTCCTTGATCTCTTTGATTTCATCCGCGATCCGCTTCCACTGCTTGTCTTCGGACTTGAGGAGCGCCTTCAGCTCCTTGCGCTCTTTGGTGAGATTGTCGTGCTCGCGGCGGATCTCCATCTCCTCCAGCTTCCGCAAGGCGCGCAGGCGCATATTGAGAATGGCTTCGGCCTGAACGTCGGTGAGCTTGAACTCCTTGATGAGAACAGGCTTCGGCTCTTCCTCTTCGCGGACGATCTGGATGACCCGATCGAGGTTCAGATAGACGATCAGGTAGCCTTCCAGCAAGCCGGTGATCGATTTTCGAAAGGCGGAAGTTGGAGCGGCGGACGAGGACTTCCTGACGGTGGTCGAGCCATTCGAGCAGAACCTGTCGCAGGCCCAGCACGTTGGGGATCTTGCCCCCGCTCAGAACGTTCATGTTGAGCGAGACGCGCGTCTCGAGTTCGGTGAGCCTGAAGAGCGATTCCATCAGCAGCGCCGGATCGACGCTCCGGCTCTTCGGCTCCAGCACCAGACGCACGTCCTCGGCCGACTCGTCGCGCACGTCGGCCAGCAGCGGCAGCTTCTTGGCCTGCAGCAATTCGGCGATGCGCGCCACCAACCGGGATTTAGGCACCTGATAGGGAATCTCGGTGACGACGACCTGATAGGTGCCGCGGCCTGCGTCTTCCTTCTCCCAGCACGCGCGCAGGCGGAAAGACCCCCGCCCCGTCTTGTAGGCTTCTAAGATCTGCTCGCGCGGTTCAACGATGATGCCGCCCGTCGGGAGATCCGGTCCCGGCACGAACGAGACCAGCTTATCGGCCGTGGCGTTTGGAAACTTGATGAGATGGAGCGCGGCGTCGCAGAGCTCGCCCACGTTGTGAGGCGGAATATTCGTCGCCATGCCGACCGCGATGCCGGACGCGCCATTGGCGAGCAGGTTGGGGAAGTTCGCCGGAAGCACGGACGGCTCCATCTCGCGCCCGTCGTAATTGGGGCGGAAGTCGACCGTGTCCTCGTCGATGCCTTCCAGGAGCCGCGCGGCGATGTCCGTCAGCCGTGCCTCCGTATAGCGGTCGGCTGCGGGGTTATCGCCGTCGATATTGCCGAAGTTCCCCTGCCCGTCGATCAGCGGATAGCGCACGGCGAAATCCTGCGC
>JARRPE010000064.1:0-7083 GCA_037383205.1 Methyloceanibacter sp. | reverse complement strand
CGTCGGACGATTCACGTAGGACTGCATGCCGGACGCCATTTTCTTGAGACACGTTCGAACGGCTTCTTGCTGCCTGAGGGGGCGCGTTTTCAGGATGTCGATCAAACCCGGGAGATTGTCGATGAGTTCGAGTTCCTCAGGGCCCACCTCGCCAGAAAGTTCGGTGGCGAGGCGCCGCGCTACACTTTCCCACGAGTCCTTTTGCTCGATGCCGGCGAGAAACAGGTCAAGCTGACCGATCTTCCGGTCGCGGTCCGAGAGCCGGGAGTCTTCGATCGTGTCCGCCGCACGGCACAGCAGATAGGCGGTTCCCACCGTAGACCGCAGATCGGGCGGCAATTTTGGGATAGTCAGTGCAAAGGTCCGCGACAGCTGGGGAACCAGCAGTAGCGGTAGGTCTTCATTGCCGACTACCTTATCCAACACGGTAATACTCTAGGCCCCCAAATTCTTCCGTCGCAGCGCCTCAGGCCGATTTATCCGACCGAGGTTCCTGCCCTACGTTCCTGCTCAAGGTCACAGGCGTAAGACAGGAATCACGCCGCTCTAGGCACAGCATACCCGCCAATTCCTGGCCGATTGTGGCCGATATCCGCTCTCGTGCACAGAAAGCCCGTGAAAAGCGCCTGAAATCAACGCCGATGACGGCGATCGTGGAATACCGCAGATCGCGCCTACACCCCCGTCCGCGGTGAAACGCCGACTCACCCTAGCATACGCATCCCCACGCGGGATCACGACTTGGCCAGTGTCACGGTTCCATTTGCACGGGAGCTCTTAAATGACATGGTCTGGACGTCTCCGTCGATCACGATCCGAACCCGGCCGGAGATATCGTAGGAGGCGACGTGGAACTCGCCCACATAAACACCGGGATTGACCTTCAGCAGCTGTCCGGTCTGGTTGATCGCGGTGGAGATAGTCACGCATTTCGCGGCGAGCTTGAAGACTTTCTCCGTCTCGCGCTTGTAGTTGATGCGGCAAGTCAGCTTTTGGGGCGGGTTGTCCATGGCCTGCATCGTGCCGCTGCCGTTCCAGGTCCCTTCAAGCGGCAATGGTTCCGCCTGAAGCGGCGAGATGCTCGCCAAGACCAAAATGGCGCATAGGGAAAACAGGTTTCTCATGGGGACCTCCCTGGCATTGCTTTTAGCTAGCGACCGTTCGCTAGCTAACGTTGCCTAACTGCCTTTGACCGTCGGCCGCGACGCACCTGCCCACCAGGCCCGTCCTTCGACAAAGGCGATCAGCGCCGGCAGCACCAAGAGATTGGCCAGCAGCGCCGTCGCCAAGAGCATTATGACAACTTCTCCAAACAGCCGCAGGCTGGGAAGCTCGCTGAGAACAGTGCCTCCGAAACCCACAATCAGCACCAGACAGCCGACGGCAAGCGCTGGCCCAATCGTCGCAATGGTCTCCTCGAGCGCCGATTTCACAGCTTCGCCTTTGGACCTCATCAAACGATAGTAGTTCAGGATGTGAATAGCATTGTCCACCGCGATGCCAAACCCGATGGTGAAGGCGACGACGCAAGTGAACTGGAGCCCCGCGCCCGACAGATGAAGGATGGCGCCCGCGACGGCGATCGGCAGAACGTTGGTCACCATGCTGTAGAGGCCTGCCCGCAACGACCAGAAAACGAGGCCGATCAGCAGAATATTGAGGCCGATGGCGATCAGAAGGCTGCGGTTGAGCTCGATGATCATGTCGTAGCTCGCCTTCGCGGAATGAGGCGCGATGCCGGTCGCGATAATGTTTACGCCCGGGTGCGCCGCGCGCAGCGCCTCCAAATCCGTTTCGAGCGCATCCAACACGGGCACGAGCTCGGAGGCGTCCACGGCAGGGAAGTAGCCGGACACGAGCGCCGATTTGTGATCCACGGACATCATGCGCTCGATGAAAGGCGACTGCGACTCCTCGAGGAAGGTGAGGATCTGCTCCCGCTCGAGCCCGCCTTCCAGCATCCAGGATTCGATACTGTGTAGGGATACCGCCCGCGTCACGAGCGGCAATTTTTCCAAAGTCTCGTGGGCATCTTCGACAACAGCGAGAACCTCCGAAGGATCGAGCGGCTTGTCTTTCGGCCATTGGATGTGGAGAAGGATCGCCTCCGTACCGCCGAATTCCTTGTCGACCACATCCATGACCCGCGAGGACTGGCTGTTGGCCGGCAGATAGTCCCTGTACTGATAACTTGGGCTGATCGTGGCGTAGAGAATTCCGGCGCCGATCGCAACGACGAGACCGGCGGCAAGAAAAGCGGTGGGAGCGCCGAGAATGGTGCGGCCCAGCCGCCGGCAGACGCCACTTGTCGCGGCGAAGATACGGTCAACGGTGCGGTCCGCATTTTCTTTCCTGCCGCGCCGGCCGAGCAGCAACGTCCCCAGCGCCGGCAAGACCGTGATCGTCGCGAGAAAGGCGATGGCCGTGCCGATGGCGGCGGTCAGTCCGAAGCCGGACACGAGCGTATGGGGCACGAGCGTGAGGGACAGGAGTGCGATCGCGGTCGTCATGGCGGCCAGCACGCAAGCCGGCCCGATATCCCGCACCGAAGACACGATTGCCTCGCGCGCGCCCTCGCCCGCAACAATTTTGCGTTTGATGCCGAACATCAGATGAAGCGAGCTTGCGAACACCAACACCGTGACCAGGCCCGGCACCACCCCCGTCAGCACGGTAATCTCCTGCCCCCGCAGCTCGGTGATCCCCAGCGTCCACAGAACCGCGATGCCCGCCGGCGCGCCGGCGAGCAGGGCATAGACCGGGCTTCGGAAGAACAGCAGGCAGATGATCAACGACACGGTGAACCCGGCCCCGATCAGAAGGCGTTGGTCGCGGATCAAAGCGCCGACGATCTCGAGCCGGAAGAACGCCACACCGCTGAGATCGGCGTGCATGTCCGTACCCGCCAATGCTTCGTCCGTCACCTTCCGCAAATCGTCTGCGACGACACGAAGATCGTCGATTTTCGGCCGGGGCTCGATCGCGACCACGAACAGCGCCGTCGTCGCATCCGCCGATAGAAGCTTGCCGGAAACAAAGGGGTGGGCCAGCAGCGTGTCGCGCAGGTTCGGGATATCCACACCGTCGAGTTCCATCGGGAAGACCGCCTCGGCATTGCCTGAGGCATCCGGCGCATCGTGCGCGGAGAACATCGACGTGACGTGTTTCACGCCCTCGGCGAAATGCAGGTTCAAATGAAGGTCACGCAGATGGTCGAGATTGTCCCGCGTGAACAGATCGGGCGCCTGCACCAGGAGCAGCACGTCCTCGCCGGTTTGTGGATATTGCCTTTCCACCATCTGCAGATTACGGAAATCCTGCGTTCCGGAGCGGAAGATTTCTCGAATGTCGCTGGAGAACTCAACCTTGACCGCGGCCAAGGCCAGCGGGATCGTCAGCCCAATGACGATCAGCAGCGTGATCCGTGGAAAGCGCTGCGCCAGAAGTCCCAGCTTTTCGAGACCGAAACCCGCAGTCATTGCGTTGATCCCTCACCGGCCGCAGCCGCGTCGCGGCGCGTCTCCCCGGCGGCCAGCGCCCAAAGCCCGAAGATCTTGCGGTAGTTGTCGTAGGTGATCGCACAAGTGCGGTTGAACACACCGGCAATCGCCTCCTCCGGCCAACTCCCGTCCGGCCGCTGCCGGTCTTGGAGGAAGCGCAGCCCGGCGCGCACCGGCTCGCTGTCGGCTATCCCGCTCTGGAGCAGGCTGAGAACGGCCCAGGAAGTCATCACCACCTGGCCCTCCTTGCAGCTGGCGTAGGTGCCGCGCCGGCAGCTCTCGATGGTCTCCCCCCAGCCCCCATCGGCTAGTTGGTGGGACACGAGAAACGCCGCCGCGCGGCGGATCGGCTCGCTGTCGGCGGGGAGTCCCGACGCCCGCAGAGCAGAGACCGCGAACCAGGTTCCGTAGGTGAAGCAGATACCCCAGGCGCCCATCCAGGCGCCGTCGGCGCGTTGCCGCCTCAAGAGATAGGCGCGTCCGCGGTCGATTGCTTTATCGATACGACGCTTTCGCGCCGCATTCGCAGTCTGACCGCGATAGCGCACCAGCGCCTGCATGCAGGCCGATGTGCATTCCACATACGAGTGATCGACCATGATGTCGGCGAAGACGAGAGACGGATTCAGCGCCTCCATCCAGGACGGGGTCCGCGCCTTTTCATAGGTCGGCCAGCCGCCATCGGCGTTCTGCCATCCGAGAATCAGATCGGCCGCATCGTCGAGCCGCTCCAGCGGGATCGGCACGTCGACAACGGGACGCAACGCAATCGCACATTTGAGTCCCTCCGCGGTGCAGTCCGAGATCGGCCAGCCGTGCCTGCGGTCCGAGAAGGGCCAGCCACCCTTGGAGGGATCGCGGAAATACCGCTCCCGCTCGGGCGTGTCTTCCAGCACCTGGTTGCGTTCGATGTAGCCGTGCGCCGCCTCCAGCACCGGCTTCGCCGCCTCGGCGCGGCCGGCCGCACAGATGGCCTGGACCGCGAAGGCCGTGTCCCAAAGCTGCGAGGAGTTGTAGCCCTGCATATGCGTGCCATCCGCGCTCTTCCATAGATACTCGGGCAGTTGCCGGCGATGGGTGGCGACACGATCCCCGCCGCGCTCGGCAAAATGCCAGCACAGCATGTTGAGCACCTTGTTGATCGGCCCGATGCAAATCGAGTTCGTGTTCTCGTCTTCCTGGCGGACTTGATCCAGCACGAACGCGTTCGCACGGGCGCGTAAGCGTTGGCTGGCGACAGCCTCGTAAGCGGTTAGAAGACCGTTCACAAGGCGGTAGCCGCGCGACAGCGGCACATAGATATCCCCGGGCGCGCACTGGGTCTGGCTCGCGCGGAAATTCGTCTCTTCGTAGGGCTCGCAGAAAATCTCATCGCGCAGTGCGCGCAGCTCCGGCGTCAACGGTGCCTGCGCCCGGATGCCATAAAGATAGCTCATGGGCAGAAAGATCATGCGGCTGTGGCACCAGAACCGGGACGGATGGGCGGGCAGCGATGTGGGCAGAAGCCACAGCTCCGGCGGTACGGGCATGACGCCTTCATAGTCGTAGAGATTGAGGAGCGCGAGCAGGAACTTGCCCCAAGGCGGCAGATGGGCCGCCCCGCCTCTCTCCAGCAGCCAAGCCCGGCCTCGTCGCAAACCGGGATCTTCCGCCGGGACGCCCAACAGCCGCTGCGCCACGTAGCACAGCGCCGTCGCATAGACGTAGCTCTCGCCTTGGATGTGGAGCGGCCAGCCGCCGTCGTCGTTCTGGTGAAGTTTGAAGAAGCGGATGAAATCCTGCTCGGTCTCGCGATCGAAGGGTTCGCCTACGATGTGGGTCGCAATAATCAGGGTCGGCAGCAGAAAGACGGGACCGCCATAGTCCCCGTGCCAGCTGCCGTCAGGCGCTTGCGTCGCGTGCAGGTGCCGCAGCCCCAGATCGACAGCCTGCGACAGGTCCGTCTCGGCCGCCCAGTGGTTCAATGTCCCGAGGCCCTGAGATGGGCCGGTATCTTCCGATACCCCGGAAGAAGACCGGCGATCGGCCAGGTGCTCCACGATGCGAAGCGCGCAAGCGTCTGCCGCGTGCGGCGCCAATGGCCATCGCGGAGTTCTTCGCCAACGGTCTTGCGCGCGGCACGGAAACCGATCCGGAAGAACGACGTCGCGAAGGTTCTCCCGCGCACGTCGGTCGCGGCGAGCAGCATCATCGTGCGGCGGCGCTCTGCAGCGCTCGATCGCCAGGTCTCGAACATCGATTGCCGGATGGCGCGGGCGTCGTAACGCGAGTCGGTAAAGACCTGATAGAGCGCGTTTGACAACATCTCCGGCACCCGCGCTCGCGCTTTCCGCCGCTGCGCGTAATCCTCGGTATCGGTGCTGTCGACCAGCGCCTCCACATCTTTCAGTCCGAGCGAAATACCGACTGCCGTCAGCGGATGGGTGCAGCCCACCGCATCGCCGACCAAGGCCACATTGCCGCGACCGTAGGCGGTCCGCGTCTGGAACCGCGTTTCCATCCAGGCCGGCTTGCGGGTCTTCAAGGACACCGCGAGCGCTTTCGCCATCGGCGCCGGCAACGCCGGCGCGACCGCCGCGTAGAGCGCGTCCGTATCGCGCCGCAGCTGGGTGGCCGAGGCAGGGACGTCGAGACATAGACGCACCCTATTCGAGCCGATCCGGTAGGACATGATCGGACCGGCCGGCCCGTTCATCACATGGCCAAAGTCCTCGACCGGCAGCGCAACGTCGTCGAGAACGATGCCCGCCATGAACGAAACGCCCACCGACCCGTCGGGGAGACCGAGCAAGCGGCGCGTGCCCGAGCGGCGGCCATCGGCGGCGACGATGCGCTTCGCCTTGATCTCGACCTGTGCGCCCTTGTCTCCGTCCACATACGCGGGCACAGGCTCAAGCTTCGTGAGCTTCGCCGGGGCGACATAGTCGATCTCCGGCATCGCGGCGGCCTGGCCGCGCAGTTCTTCGACGAGCTTGGCGTGGTCGAAGCTGACCCCGGTCATCCCGTCCGGATAAGGCAGCATGATAGGATCCGAGCCGTCACCGGGATGGGCGACAAACCCCTGCCGCGGGCCGTTCTCCGTAAACGCCGCAAGATCGCTGAGGCCCAGTTTCTCGAGATTCTTAACGCCGGACGGATGGATCCACTCCCCAGCGAACCGCTCGGCGCTGCGCGGATTGGCCTCGAGCAGCAGGACGGTCGCCCCGCGCTGGGCAAACGCGATCGCCGCGGCACATCCGACCGGACCCGCGCCAATTACCGCAACGTCATGCTCCGTTCGCACTTGGTCTCCACCGGCTGTCTTAGGCGTATTGAAAAGGGGCGTTACAGCACCCTCTCCCATCCAGTCCCGGCGGCAGCGCCGGGCCGGACTCGCGCCTGAATCGTAACGGGTTCGAGTGGGCTTGACCATCCCGCCAACCCGCGAAAACGGAACGGCCACAGCGAGCTAGGTGATCCGCAATACAGCGACGCTCGTACTTTACAACTGTGGCAAGCAGATGCCGCCTCTCCTCCGACTGACCGGCACACTGCAACGGCGCCCGGTCGCCTCGGCAGGTTTTAGCGGACGATAAGTCATGAA
>JARRPE010000063.1:0-9330 GCA_037383205.1 Methyloceanibacter sp. | reverse complement strand
GCCGAGATGGACAAGCAGCGCAAGCGCTTCGTCGACGGTGCCGTGGCGAACGGGGTCCAGAAGGGCCGGGCGGAGTATATCTTCGAACTCGTCGCGAAGTTCGCGGGCTACGGCTTCAACAAATCCCACGCGGCGGCCTATGCGCTGATCGCCTACCAGACGGCCTATCTCAAGGCGAACTACCCGTCCGAATTCGTCGCGGCCTCCATGACCCTCGACATGGGCAATGCCGACAAGCTCAACAGCTTCGCCCAGGAGGCGCGGCGGCTCGGCATCAAGCTCGAACAGCCGTCGGTGAACCACTCTGAAGTTGGTTTCATCCCGAATGGAAAGGCAATCCGCTATTCCCTTGCCGCGCTTAAGAATGTCGGACAGCCAGCCGTGGAATCCATCGTCGCCGAGCGGAACGCCAACGGTCTCTTCGGCGACATTTCGGACTTCGCACGCCGCTTGAACCCGCGCCACGTCAACAAGCGGGCCTTGGAGACCCTCTCGATGGCGGGGGCCTTCGACGAACTCGGCATCGACCGGGCGACAGCCCTCGAAAACGTCGACCGGATGATCCTGGCCGGAAACAGCGCGCAGGAAGCCCGCGCCGGCGGCCAGAACGATCTGTTCTTCTCCGGCGGCAATCAGGCCCCGCCGCCGATCGAGCTGCGCAAAGCGGATCCCTGGCTTCCGACTGACAGGCTTGCCAAAGAGTTCGACGCCGTGGGCTTCTTCCTGACCGGGCACCCGCTCGACGAATACAGCGAGGTCCTCAAGTCTCTTGGCGTGGAAACCTGGACCGAATTCTCAGCGAAGGCCCAAACCAAGCGGGTCGTCGGCCGGCTCGCCGGAACGGTCCTGTCCTCCCGCGAGCGCAAGGGCAAGACAGGCAACCCGTACGCGTTCGTCGCCTTCCTTCTCGAGGCGGGGTCCGTGGTGCTCCTGGACGTGGAGGCCGAAGCGGAGGGTGAGAACGTGCGCGTGCGTGTCCAAGGGCTCTCGTCACTGGACAACACTGCCGAGGAACGTTCGTCGGGCATGAAGGTCACGCTGGACGATCCGCAAGCCTTGCCGTTGCTCGCCGCGCAGGTCGGGTCCGAGGGCGGGCAGGGGCGCTTTCAGCTCCGCCTTCTCGTCGACGGCAAGGAAGTTGAGTTCGACGTGCCGCAAGGCATCGACTCCACGCCGCGGCAGCGCAGTGCGCTGAAGCTCCTCGACGGTGTTCGTGACGTCAGCGCGCTCTAGAAAGCCCGGCGGCCACGAGCCCTTGATTTGGAGGCGTTTCCAGGCTTGCCAAGCTGCGGCCTGCCCCCTATAAGGCGCACCATCTCACACGCGGGGATCAAGCGTCACAAAGGTTCTCTATAACCCTTGCGCTCGCTCCGGTGACCGGTTTTTGGCCGGTCTCTCAACGCCCCGCGGCGGAAAAACCGGAAAAAGGAGTCTGCAGTCCCATGGCACTGCCCGATCTATCTATGCGCCAGCTCTTGGAAGCTGGGGTTCACTTCGGCCACCAGACCCATCGCTGGAACCCGAAAATGGCGCCGTTTATCTTCGGCTCCCGGAACAACATCCACATCATCGACCTGACTCAGACGGTGCCGTTGCTGCACCAGGCTCTGGTCGCCGTTTCCGACGTTGTCGCCAAGGGCGGACGCGTGCTCTTCGTAGGCACCAAGCGTCAGGCCACCGAAGCCATCGCGGAAGGCGCGCGCTCCTCGGCGCAGTACTTCATCAATCACCGCTGGCTCGGCGGCACGCTGACGAACTGGCGGACCATTTCGCATTCCATCAAGCGCCTGAAGGCCTTGGAGGAGTTGCTTGAGGGCGAGCATCGCGGCCTGACCAAGAAAGAGCTGCTCCAGCTGACCCGCGAGAGGGACAAGCTCGAAATCTCCCTGGGTGGCATCAAGGACATGGGCGCGCCGCCGGACCTCATCTTCGTGATCGACACCAACAAGGAGTCCATCGCGATCGCGGAGGCCCGCAAGCTGAACATTCCCGTCGTCGCGATCGTCGATTCCAACTGCGATCCGGACGGCATCACCTATCCCATTCCGGGTAACGACGACGCCGGGCGTGCCATCACGCTCTACTGCGACCTGATTGCCCGTGCCGCCATCGACGGTATCGAGCGCGGTCAGGGGTCTGTCGGCGTTGATCTCGGCGAGGCCGAGGAGCCCATGGCCGAACCGGCCATCGAAGAGGCCCCGGCCACGGAAGCCGCTGCGGCCGAGGCCCCCGAGGCCGAGTCCAAAGAAAACGCGTAATTGAAAGACCGGGCTTTTCGGCCCGGGCAAAGTGAAGAGGAACGGATGGCGACGATCACTGCGGCCATGGTCAAGGAGCTCCGCGAGAAGACCGGCGCGGGCATGATGGACTGTAAAGCGGCCCTGAACGAGAACGACGGCGACATGGAAGCCGCCGTCGATTGGCTTCGTGCGAAAGGTCTCGCCAAGGCGGCGAAAAAGGCCGGGCGCGTTGCGGCAGAAGGCCTGATCGGCATTTCCGAGACCGACTCCGAGGCGGCTCTTGTCGAAGTCAATTCAGAGACGGACTTCGTGGCCCGCAACCCGAGCTTCCAGGAAATGGTCAATGCCATCTCCAACGCAGCGATCAAGGCGAAGGGCGACATCGAGAAGCTCGGTGCGGAAGCCTATGCCGATGGCGACAATTCCGTCGCCGACACGCTGAAAGAAATGGTTGGCTCGATCGGCGAGAACATGACCCTTCGCCGGACGGCCCATCTCGCCGCCGACAACGGCGTGGTCGCCAGCTACATGCATAACCAGGCGGCCCCAGGTCTCGGCAAGATCGGCGTGATCGTCGCGCTGGAGTCGGCCGGCGATGCGGAAGCCGTAAAGGGCTTCGGCAAGCAGGTCGCCATGCACATCGCGGCGACGAACCCGCAAGCCATCGACACGGACAGCCTGGACCAGGAGCTGGTCGAGCGCGAACGCACCGTGCTGACCGAGCAGGCGAAGGAGTCTGGCAAGCCGGACAATGTCATCGAAAAGATGGTCGAGGGCCGCTTGCGGAAGTTCTACGAGGAAGTGGTTCTGCTCAAGCAGCCCTTCGTGCATGACCCGGACAACACGGTCGCCAAGGCCATGGAAGCCGCCGGCAAGGACGCTGGCGCGCCTATCAAGATTGTCGGTTTCTACCGTTTTGCCCTGGGCGAGGGCATCGAGAAGGAAGAAAGCGACTTCGCCGCCGAGGTTGCCGCCGCTGCCTCGGGCGCATAGGGTTCGGGCGGTGGCTCGGAGCCGAGCCGCCGCCTGTCCAAGCCTGGGTGGGCCGGAACCGTTTCGGTCCGGCCTGTTTTTGGGTCATTCCTGTCATATTGCCGCCGGAGCCATGCGTTGATGGACACACCGTCTGCCGCAAAGTCGCGCTACAGGCGCGTACTGGTCAAACTCTCCGGGGAAGCGCTCGCCGGCGATAAGGGCTTCGGGATCGACCTCGAGATCATCGACCCGATCGCCAAGGATATCGCCTCGGCAGCGGCGATGGGCGTCGAGATCTGCGTCGTCGTCGGCGGTGGCAATATCTTTCGAGGCATGATGGCGGCGGAAGGCGGGATCGACCGCGCACGCGCCGACTACATGGGCATGCTGGCCACGGTGATGAACGCGCTTGCGCTTCAGACCGCGATCGAACGGGCAGGGCAGACGGCCCGCGTGCTCTCGGCGATCCCGATGCCGACGGTCTGCGAACCCTATATCCGGGACAAGGCGCTCGATCATCTCGCCAAGGGGCGGGTGCTGGTGTTCGCCGGCGGGACCGGCAATCCGTTTTTCACCACTGATACCGCGGCCGCATTGCGCGCCGCGGAGATGGAATGCGAGGCCCTGTACAAGGCCACGCAGGTCGACGGCGTCTATTCCGCCGACCCCAAGAAAGTGCCGGATGCAAGGCGCTATGACCGGCTGAGCTATGCGGATGTCCTCAAGCAGGATCTTAAGATCATGGACGGGGCGGCAATCGCCCTTGCCCGGGACAACCGGATTCCGATAATTGTGTTTTCGATCAAGAACCAAGGCAGCTTGGCTTCTGAACTCCAAGGGCAAGGGGCCTCGACGACGATCGACGGCGGTTAGGCTGTCCCACTCATTCGGAAACGCCGACACAACGCGCCAGGACCGGCATGGCAAGCCGGAATAATGGCGGCTAGGGAAGATAAGATGGCTGACTTTGACTTGGACGAAATCGAACGGCGGATGCGCGGCGCGCTGAGCGCCCTCAAGCACGAATTCAGCGGACTGCGCACGGGCCGCGCCAGCGCCAGCCTGCTCGATCCTGTCATGGTGTCGGCCTATGGCAATCCCATGCCGCTGAACCAGGTTGCGACCGTCAACGTTCCCGAAGCACGCATGATCACCGTGCAGGTCTGGGACAAGAGCCAGGTGCCCGCTGTCGAGAAAGCCATCCGCGAGTCCGACTTGGGATTGAACCCGGTTGTCGAAGGCCAGCTCCTGCGGCTTCCGATCCCCGAACTCAACGAGGAGCGGCGCCAGGAACTGGCGAAGGTCGCTCACAAATATGCGGAACAGGGCCGGATCGCCGTGCGCAACGTGCGCCGCGACGGCATGGAGCACTTGAAGAAGGCCGAGAAGGACGGCGACATGGGCAAGGACGAGCACCATGCGCTGGCCAACAAGGTTCAAGACTTGACCGACAAAATCATAAAGGAAATCGACGAGGCGCTCGCCACGAAGGAAGCGGAGATCATGCAGGTCTGATGAGGACCTCCATCCTGACGCTTATTGGCAGGCTGCGGAGAAGCACGCTGTGACGCTCGTAGTGGACAACAAATGGGGTAGTGAAACCCAACCCGGACCCCGGCATGTCGCCATTATCATGGACGGCAACGGCCGCTGGGCCGCGGAACGCCGCTTGCCGCGGATCGAAGGCCACCGGCGCGGCGTGGAAGCCGTACGCCGGACCGTGGAAGCGGCCGGCGATCTCGGCATCACGCACCTCACGCTCTTCAGCTTTTCCTCCGAGAACTGGTCACGGCCCGCCGAAGAGATCAGAGACCTGTTCGGCCTGTTGCGGCGGTTCATCCGGCGCGATCTTGCCGACCTGCACAAGAACGGCGTGCGCATTCGGATCATCGGATCCCGCGCAGACCTGGACAACGACATTCAACGCATGCTGGACGATGCGGTTGAGCTGACCAAGGAGAACTCGGCGCTCAACCTCACGATCGCCTTCAACTACGGGTCCCGCAACGAGATCGCCCGTGCCGCAACGCGCATCGCCGAAGACGTCAAGGCCGGCGTGCTGACGCCAGAAGACATGACGGAAGAGTTGTTCGGCTCTTATCTCGATACGGACGGCTTGCCCGATCCCGACCTGCTCATTCGCACCTCCGGCGAGTTGCGCCTGTCGAACTTCCTACTCTGGCAGCTTGCCTATACCGAATTCGTCTTTGTCGACACCTATTGGCCCGACTTCAACAAGACGCACTTCGAAGAAGCCATCGCCGAGTTCCAGCGGCGGAACCGCCGCTTCGGCGGTCGCTCCGTGAGATCGACGGCGTGACATCTTCGCCGCCTTCCCACGACCAGTCGTCGGAGCCCGAGCCCAAAGCATCACCCGAACTGTGGCGCCGGATCGGGTCCGCCGTTTTCCTGGCCGCGCTCACGCTCGCGGCACTGGTAATCAGCCCCTGGACATTTCTCATCCTGGTCATCGCATCGGCCACGATTCTATTTTGGGAATGGGGCGCCGCAACGCGCGCAACGGGCGGCGATGCGACAACCATCATTCAAGTCGCCTCCGTGACGGCCACCGTCATTTTTGTGGCGGTCCACAAATTCGAACTGGCGGCGATCGTCTTCGGGGCGACCGTCCTTACACTGTTCATTTCTGGCTACCAGAAGAAAACGCCCCGGGAAGCGCGGCTCGACGCTGGCGGCTTGATCTATGTCGCGCTGCCGGCAGCCTCGCTGGTATGGCTCCGCAGCGATCCGTCTCATGGAGCGACGGCATCTTACGGCCTCACGGCGATCTTGTTCGTTCTCCTTGTCAGCTGGACCACGGACACGGCGTCCTATGTTGGCGGCCGCACGTTTGGCGGCCCAAAGTTCGCGCCCACGATCTCGCCCAAAAAGACTTGGAGCGGCTTCGTGATCGGCATCGTGACGCCCATGCTGGTCGGCGTGCTGTTCGCCTTCTATCTGGGTAACAGCTCACCGGTGGCACTGGCGGTTGTGGCATTAGTGCTTGCCTTCGCCTGCCAGATGGGTGACTTGCTTGAGAGCGCCGTGAAGCGCAGTCTTGGCATCAAGGATATGAGTCAGCTCATTCCGGGCCATGGCGGCTTTTTCGACCGTATCGACAGCCTGCTGATGGCGGCGGTCGTGGCAGCGTTGATTGCCCTGCGGAACCCTGCATTTCCAGGCGCCGGGCTCTTGATTTGGTGAGGCGCGTACCCTGTTTCCCGTAAATGAAGACGCCGGCTCAAAGCCCCGTTCGAGCGCCAAGCAGCCGAAGCGGATCAGCGTGCTCGGCGCAACCGGTTCCATCGGCGAGAGCACACTCGATCTCGTCGGGCGCAATCCGGACGACTACGACGTTATCGCGCTGACAGGGAACAAGAACGTCGCGCGGCTCGCGGAGCTTGCCGTGCAGCATGGCGCGAAGCTGGCCGTGACGGCGGATGCGGGAAGCTACAAGGATCTTCTGCTGGCTTTGGCCGGCACAGGCATCGAAGTCGCGGCGGGTTCGAAGGCTCTCTTGGATGCCGCGTCCCGTCCCGCGGATTGGATCATGGCAGCCATCGTCGGCGTCGCCGGTCTGCGGCCCACCCTCCGTGCGGTGAAGCAGGGAACGGCCGTCGCCCTCGCCAACAAGGAATGCCTCGTCTCCGGCGGCGAGATCTTCATGCGCGAAGTTGCTCGGCACGGCGCGACGCTGTTGCCGGTAGACTCCGAACATTCCGCCGCCCGTCAGGCCATGACCGGCACCGAGCCCGACAAGATCGAAACCGTCTGCCTGACCGCGTCTGGCGGTCCGTTCCGAACCTGGAGCGTCGACCAGATGGCGGCGGCCGGCCCCGAGCAGGCGCTGAAACATCCGAACTGGTCGATGGGCGCGAAAGTCACGATCGATTCCGCGTCTCTCATGAACAAAGGGCTGGAGCTCATCGAGGCGCATCATCTGTTCGCGCTGCCGCCGGATAAACTGGACGTGCTCGTCCATCCTCAGTCCATCGTTCACTGCCTCGTGCAAATGACCGACGGGGCGGTCCTGGCTCAATTGAGCTGCCCGGACATGCGCACGCCGATCGCCTACAGCTTGGCTTGGCCGGAGCGGATGCACGTGCCGAATGAGCGCATCGACCTCGCGGCGCTGGGCGCACTCACATTCGAGGCGCCGGACCCCGAGCGGTTCCCGGCCTTGCGCTTGGCCAAGGAGGTCTTGGAGACAGGCGGTGGCGCCGGCGCCGTCTTGAACGCGGCCAACGAGGTCGCCGTTGCAGCCTTCCTCGAGAAGCGGCTAGGGTTCTTAGGCATTGCCGGGCTGGTGGAGACCACGCTGGTCGACTGCGCCGACCTGATTGCTCTCTCGGCGGACAGCGCGGAGGACGTCTACGAGATCGACGAGGAAGCGCGCCGGCGGGCGCGGGAGCGGCTGCCCCGGTGGGCGGGCGCGGATGCGGGGGAATAGAACGGCGCAGGCCGCCCTATACGGCGGCACCAGGTACATCGGCGTGCGCCGGAACACGCGTGCGCGAACACAGTGACTAAGAAGGGCCCAATTCTCTAGGTATTTGGACTTATGGATATATTCGCATCGCTCGCTGGTTTTGGCGGAACCTTTCTCAGCTATCTCATCCCGTTCCTGTTCATTCTGACCATTGTGGTCTTCGTCCACGAGATGGGGCACTTCCTCGTGGCGCGCTGGTGCGGCGTGGGCGTCCCGAGATTTTCGGATTCAACGACAAACATGGCACACGCTGGCGCGTGGCCTGGATCCCGCTCGGGGGATATGTCAAATTCATCGACGACGAAAATGCCGCAAGCGCCGGGCAGAAATCGCTGGAGTCGCTGCCGGAAGCGGATCGGGACAAGACTTTTCAAGGAAAATCGCTCGGTCAGCGGGCCGCCATCGTCGCCGCCGGCCCCTTCGCGAACTTCATCTTCGCGATTCTGATTTTTACGGCCGTTTTCAGCATCTTCGGCGAACGCATCACGGCCGCGAAGGTGGATGCGATCAATCCGGACAGCGCCGCCGAACGGGCCGGTTTCCAGCCGGGCGATGTCATCAAGAGCATCGACGGCACGACCATTGCGAATTTCTCGGATATGCAGCGGATCGTCGCAACAAGCCCCGACCGGGAACTTCGTTTTGTGGTCGACCGGGACGGCAAACCCGTCGATTTGACGGCGACTCCGGAACGGAAGGAAATCACCGACCGCTTTGGAAACACGTTCAAAATCGGTCTTTTGGGGATCCAGCGGAGCGCCTCGCCTGACGACTGGACCCTGAAGCGCCACGACCCCGCGACAGCCTTCGTGATGGGCGTCAAGGAATGCTATTTCGTCGTGTCGAGATCCCTCGGATATCTCTACGACGTGATCAAGGGGCGTGAAGATGCCGACCAGCTCGGCGGGCCCCTGAGAATAGCTCAAGTATCGGGGCAGGTTGCGACGGCTGGCTTTCTTGCGCTGCTCAATCTCGCCGCCATCATCTCGGTCAGTATTGGGCTCATCAATCTTTTCCCAATACCTATGCTCGATGGTGGCCATCTGCTGTTTTACGGGATCGAGGCCGTACGGGGGAAACCGTTGAGCGAAACCACCCAAGAAATCGGTTTTCGCATTGGCCTTGCGTTCGTCCTCATGCTAATGATCTTTGCAACCTGGAACGATCTGATTCATTTGAAGTTTCTGTGATAGTGAGATTGGCGGGCAGGGGACGAAAAGAACCGCTCAATTTCACCTGAAAAGAGACGAAACGTATCTAAAATCGGCCACAAACAGATGTCCAGCTAGGTTTGTAGGCGTAAGCCTATGAGGGGTTTGGGTTAACGGGGGATTACACCAGAAATGGTGCGGTGGACGTTGGAAAGAGGGCTGATAGCAGTCCTCCTAGTGATGTGTAGCGTCCCGCTCTCGCTGGGTCTCAGCGCGAGCTTTGGCGACCTCACAGCCGCTGCCCAGAACGCCACGATCAGTTCGGTCGTTGTGCAGGGCAACCAACGCGTCGAAGCCGAAACAATCCGCTCCTACCTTACGTTTTCGGCCGGCGACCCCTACGACCCCGGCGAGATCAATCAATCCCTTAAGACCCTCTTCGCCACCGGCCTATTCAAGGACGTCCGCATCCGCC
>JARRPE010000062.1:0-17993 GCA_037383205.1 Methyloceanibacter sp. | reverse complement strand
AATGCTGAAATTGCCGAGGTTGAAGCGCCCGAGGCTGACATTGTAGACCGCCTGGAACTGTGCCGAGGTGTCCACGGGGCGCGCGTCGGGTTGGGGGGCGGTGTCCGGCTCCGCGCGCTGTTCCATGTCCGGCGGGGTGTCCTCGCCGGCCTGGTCCTTCTTGTCGCTGTAGAGGCCCTCGATGGGGAAGGGCTCGCCGTCCTCCAGGATCGAGCCGCGCGCGCCGAAGTCCGTCTCCTCTTCCGCTGCGGGGTCATCGGGGCCGGTTTCGGCGTGCGCGATGCCGAGCACGAGCACGGCAACGGCCGCAACGCCGGCCGCCCTACTCAAGACATGTCGTGCGACCCGCATCTATCGCAGTCCCCTCCAGGCCCCCCGGCCACCTTATATCTTGACTGGCCAGTGAGCAGGATTAGTCGGATTCGTCAATTCGGCCAACCGAGGCGGAAAATGCCCAGAATGGCCGAAAGCCCTTTGGCCGCTTGACCGAAATCGGTCATGCCCGTATATGTCCCGGGCTTGAGCCTCGCGCTTGTGAAACGTCACGAGCTGCGGCAGGTATTCACAAGATTTTCGTTAGAAGGACAAGGACCATGGCCCGTCGCTGCGAGCTGTCCGGCAAAGCCGTGCTCACCGGCAACAATGTGAGCCATGCAAAGCGCCGCACACGGCGCCGCTTCCTGCCGAATCTGAGCAATGTCACGCTTCAGAGCGAGACTCTGAAGAAGGCTGTCCGTCTCACGGTCTCCGCCAGCGCCCTGCGCTCGGTCGAGCACCGCGGTGGGCTGGACGCCTATCTGCTCAAGGCCGGCGACGACGAGCTGTCGTTGAAGGCGCGTCGCCTGAAGCGCGAGATTGCTAAGGCGACCGAGAAGGCGCCTGAGGCGCAGGCGGCGTCCTAAGGCTTCGCCGCGTCGTTGCGACGGCGCGTCGCTCTACGGCAGCGCGAATTGCATGATCAGCGAGCGCTGGAAGGCGCTGAAATTGCCGTCCGACATGAGTGTCAGGACGGTCGCGCCGTCTTGCGCGCGATGGACCGCGATCGCCTCCATATTGTCGATATTCAAGAGGTCGTCTGCCTCCAGCAGCGTCTCGCCGGTGATGAGCTTGCCGCGCCGTAAGTCTGAGGCCGCGATCCGGCGGATGCGCATCTTGACGCCTTCAGAGTAACGGAAGCGCCGTTCCAGCAGCAGCAGCCCGCCGTCGGGCAGTCCGGCGGCGCCCGTGATGTCGAAGCCGCCGAGCCGGCGGATCGTGATCGTGCCGGGCGCCGGGCCGCCGATGAGCCAGCCGATGAGATTGCCGGCCCGGTCCTGCAGCCGTTCCGAGAACGCCACCACGGTTCCCTTCATGCGCCCCGACCGGATCGTGGCGATGGCCTCCAGCCCCTGATTGGAGTTCATGCCGCGCGCCGCCTTGGGCAGCGAAACGGTGCCGGTCGGCGGGCCGAAGCGCTCGGGCGTGAAGGGGTATTGTAGGATTCGATGGTCCCGCTCGAACGAGACGAGGGCGCTGCCGGCGTTCGTGTCGCCGGACAGGAGCGCGATGCCTTCCGCGTCCCGTTCGGTCTCGGATTGCAGCGGTTTGCCGTCCCGGCCGAGGATCGGGCCGATCCTGCCCTGCCACCTGCTGTCGAGACGGGTTCCGTCGGAGCCGAGGGTGGCGCGCATCCACGAGCCCGCGTCGGACAGGGCGAGAAGCGTGGTGCCGGACGTATCGAGGGCGATGGCGGAGTAGCCGCCGAAATGCACCGAGCGCGCGAACAGGTTGAGCCCACCGCGATAGGTGAGCTTGCCGAACCTGGTCTTCGTCGCGGCGTCCGGATCGAAGGAGAGTGGGACGACGGAGAGGCGGGTCTCGGCCGGGCCCGTCAGGGGCGTGGAGGGCTTCGCCACCAGGGCCGACGCGCTCAGATACAGAAGGGCAATGGCGGCAAGTCCCGCCCCGAGCGCCGCCGTGGCCTTGCGCGGGATCAGTCTCACCTAGTGCAGCACTTTCCGTCTGGCGCGCGCGGCGCTGGGGTTGGCGCGTTGCAGGGCGCGAATGGCGGCGTCCTCGTCGAAGAGTTCGGCGAGCTTGTCGGTCATCGCGCCGGCGAGTTCCTCCGCGTCCGTGATGGTGACCGCGCGGCGGTAATAGCGCGTCACATCGTGGCCGATGCCGATGGCCAGCAACTCGATCGGAGACCGGGTCTCGATCTCATGGATGACCTGGCGCAGATGCTTCTCGAGATAAGCGCCCGAATTGACTGAGAGCGTCGAGTCGTCGACCGGCGCGCCGTCCGAGATCATCATCAGGATGCGGCGCTGCTCGGGCCGCGCCAAGAGGCGCTTGTGCGCCCAGGCCAGCGCCTCGCCGTCGATGTTTTCCTTGAGCAGGCCCTCGCGCATCATCAGGCCGAGATTGCGCCGGGCCCGGCGCCAGGGCGTATCCGCCGCCTTGTAGATGATGTGCCGCAGATCGTTGAGGCGGCCGGGAGCGGGGGGCTTCATGGCGTTGAGCCAGGCCTCTCGGGCGTGGCCGCCCTTCCAGGCGCGTGTGGTGAAGCCCAGGATTTCCACCTTCACGCCACAGCGTTCGAGCGTCCTGGCCAGAATGTCGGCGCAGCAGGCCGCGACCATGATCGGGCGGCCGCGCATGGACCCGGAATTGTCGAGCAGCAAGGTCACGACCGTGTCGCGGAATTCGGTGTCGCGTTCCTGCTTGAAGGTCAGCGGGTGCATGGGGTCGATGATGATCCGCGTGAGGCGGGCGGCATCGAGCGAGCCTTCTTCGAGATCGAAGTCCCAGCCGCGATCCTGTTGCGCCAGCAGGCGGCGCTGCAGCCGGTTGGCGAGCCGGGCGACGGCGCCTTGCAGCGCGACCAGTTGCTTGTCCAGGAACGACCGCAGCCGGTCGAGTTCGTCCGCGTCGCATAGATCCTCGGCCGTGACGATCTCGTCGAATTCCTCCGTGAAGACCTTGTAGCCGAACGCAGACGGGTCATCGAGAACCGAGAAATTCGGACGCCACGGATCGGAGCGGCGCGGCAGGTCGGCCGAGTCCGCGTCTTCGTCCAGCTGGTCCGTCGGTCCGTCCTCCTGGTCCTCCAGCGTCTCTTCGGCGGTATCGTCGGGCTGCGCTTCGGATTCCTGGGCGAGTTCGGTGCCGTCCTGGGACTGCGCTTCGTCGCCCTGGTCCTCGCTCGAATCCGGCTCGGACTCGCCGTCCTCCGACGCTTCGTCGTTGTCTTCGCCTTGATCGAGCTGATCGGCCATGTTCAGCGCGGTGAGGAGGTCGCGTGCGAGTTGGCCGAAGGCTTCCTGGTCGAGCACGGTTCCCTGCATCTGGTCGAGCTGCGTCTTCGCGCGTTCCTCGACCCAGGGGCGCCACAGATTGACGAGCGGCTTGGCCCGGGCCGGCGGCGCTTCGCCCGTGAGCCGTTCCCGGACCATCAGGGCGAGGGCGTCGGGCAGGGGCGCCTCGGAGCGCTCCGTCTCCTCGGTGATGCGGCTGCGCGCGTAGCGCTGCTCCGTGCGGGCGGCGAGATTCTGGGACACCCCTTCCATGCGCGTTGCGCCGATCGCCTCGACACGGGCCTGCTCAAGGGCCTCGAACACAGCCCGGGCTTCGCCCCCGGAGGGCGCAAGGCGCTTGTGCAGCGCCTCGTCTCGGCAGGAGACGGTTAGCGCCGCGGCGTCCGCATGGCCGCGAATGGCGGCGAGTTCCTCGCGCGTGGGTACGCGGGGCGGTTCGGGGATCCGCGCCGTTTTGCCGGAAAGTCCGGGCGGTTCATTGGAAAACACGACCTCGACGCCGCTATCGGCGGCGATGGCCCGCGTCGCCAGCGTTACCGCGCGCTTGAACGGATCGAGGGGCGCCTCTTTCCGTTTCGGTCCAGCCATGACGTCTTCCTGGATGTCCTGCGGGCTTCAATTCCCGAGAGTCTAAAGCTAGCTCAACGCGACGTTGGCGGTGGACTCAGGCAGGTCCTCGCCGAAGCAGCGCTGATAGAACTCGGCGATCAGGCCGCGCTCCAACTCGTCGCACTTGTTGAGGAAGGACAGCGAGAAGGCGGTTCCGACATCGCCGAAGATCTCCGCGTTCTCCGCCCAGGTGATCACCGTGCGCGGGCTCATCACGGTCGACAGGTCGCCGTTCATGAACGCGTTGCGGGTCAGCTCGGCGACGCGGACCATGTTCGAAACGATCTTGCGCCCTTCTTCGGTGCTGTACGACTTCACCTTCGCCATGACGATTTCAACCTCGTCGTCATGGGGCAGATAGTTGAGCGTGGCCACGATCGACCAGCGGTCCATCAGGCCTTGGTTGATCTGCTGCGTGCCGAGATAGAGGCCGCTCGTGTCGCCGAGGCCGATGGTGTTGGTGGTCGCGAACAGACGGAACGCCGGATGCGGCCGGATGACTTTCGACTGGTCGAGCAGCGTGAGCTTGCCCGACACCTCCAGCACGCGCTGGATTACGAACATCACGTCGGGGCGGCCCGCGTCGTATTCATCGAAACAGAGCGCGGTGTTGGTCTGCAGCGCGTAGGGAAGAATGCCCTCGCGGAACTCCGTGACCTGCTTGCCGTCCTTGATGACGATAGCGTCCTTGCCCACGAGGTCGATCCGGCTCACATGGCTGTCGAGGTTGACTCGGATGCACGGCCAGTTGAGCCGCGCGGCCACCTGCTCGATATGCGTCGATTTGCCCGTGCCGTGATAGCCCTGGATCATGACGCGCCGGTTGTGTTTGAACCCGGCGAGGATCGCCAGGGTCACGTCGCGATTGAAAAGATAATCCGGGTCGACATCCGGGACGTGCTCGTCCGGCTGGGAGTAAGCCGGCACTTCGAGATCGGTGTCGAGGCCAAAAACTTGGCGCACGGAGACGGACATATCCGGAAGACCGGCGTCGTTCGTCGCAGTATCAAGAGTCATGGTCGATGCTGAACCTTTATCGGTGATGGGCGCGCATCGCGTCTCAAAAGACGGCGCCGAGACCCCTGCAAATTAGTGATTCCGCGGGAGTGTGGCGGCGCAGGCTACGCGAGCCCCGCTTGCCTTAGATAGTTATAGGCTTGGATGACTTCACGCAACTTGTCCTCGGAGGACCGGTCGCCGTTGTTGTGGTCCGGGTGAAGCCTTTTCACGAGCTCCTTGAAGCGCGCCTTGATCTCCTGCTTGGTCGCCGTGTCTTCCAGGTTAAGCTGGCGGAGCGCCTTGCGTTCGAGGCGTTTTATAGGACGTCGGATCTTGCCGGGGGCTTCGCCCGCGGGTCCCTTCTCACCGAACAGGCCGAACGGGTCCTTGGTCTCGAACCGGTAGCCATAGCCGCCGCGCTGACCCCGGCCGCGTCCCTTGCCCTTGCCGTAAGCATTGACGCCGACGAACCATGTAGGCCGGTCGCCGATCTGGTCGGCCTTTTGCTGCGCCACAACCTCTTCGTCGGGTACGCCCGAGAAGTAGTTGTAGCCCTTGTTGTATTCGCGCACGTGATCGAGACAGAAGCGATGATACTTCCCTTCCATCCCGCGTCCCTTCGGCGCCGGATAGAGTCCGGGATTGTCACAGCCCTCCCACTCGCATTTGGGCGCGGTATCGCGCAGCAAGCGGTCCTCGTCTGGCTTGACCCTCAGGTGGTCGAATATCTTAGAATCGAGTTTCATGTGACCGGCATTATGGGAATCGTTATTGGGCACAACAAGGATGGCTCGACGATGACAATGGCGGTACTCTGGTCGATTAAGTCGCGACGTTCGCCGCATGCTGGCGGACCGCACATCCCCATCCCCCGACGCAATCCTCGAACGCAATCCTCCCATGGGATTGCTTCCGAGCGATTAAGAGTCCCGAGCTGAACGAATGAGCATCGAGCAAACCATCAAAGACAAATTGACCGCGGCCTTCTCGCCCGAAGCGCTACAGGTCGTCAACGACTCCCACCACCATGCGCACCATGCGAGCTCACCCGGCACGGGCGAGAGCCACTTCTCCGTTGTCGTAGTGTCGCCGGCGTTCACGGGCAAGTCGCGGCTGCAGCGCCACCGTATGGTCAACGAGGTTCTGGCCGAAGAGCTTTCAGGAAAGATCCACGCGCTTGCCGTGACCGCGTTGACGCCGGAGGATGCGGCGAAGCGCCCGGCCTAACGAGGCCTAGGACGCAGATGTCTCGGGTGGGTCGGCCGATTTCGTTTGTGCGTCCGGGGCGTCTCCCGGAAGGTCGCTCTGCGGCACGACCCGCAGCCGCGTGATGCGGTTGCGATGGCGGCGCATCACCTCGAAACGGAATCCATGGAAGTTGAAGGTCTGACCCGGGTTCGGGATGGTCTGGGCCTCGTGGATGACGAGCCCCGCGACCGTCGTCGCTTCCTCGTCCGGCAAATCCCAATCCATGAGCCGGTTCACGTCGCGGATCGGCACCAGCCCTTCGACGATCAGCGATCCATCCGGCTGCGGCTGCGCGTCCGTGGCGGCCACGTCCGTCTCGTCGGTGATGTCGCCGACGATCTCCTCGATGATGTCTTCCAGCGTGAGCAGGCCCATCACCTCGCCGTACTCGTCGACGACGATCGCGAAGTGAGCTTTTCGTTTCAGAAAGGCCGCCAACTGGGCCTTGAGCGTTGTCGTGTCGGGCACGAACCAGGGCGGGGATGCGAGCGCCATCACGTCGATCTTGCTGACGTCGCCGCGCGAATCCCGCAGCGCCTGCAACAACGTCCGGGCGTGCAGCACGCCGACGATCTCCTCGCGCTCGCCCTTCCAAAGCGGTAAGCGCGTGTGCGAACTCTGCAATGCCTGGTCGATGATCTCCTCAGGCGGTAGGTCCGCGTCGATCGCCACCATCTTGGTCCGGTGCACCATAATGTCTGCAACATCCAGGTCCCGCAGATCCAGTACGCCGCCGAGCATATCGCGGTCGCCCTTCACCACGCCGCCTTCCTTGTGGTGCAACTCGATGGCGCCGCGGATCTCTTCGTGGGCCGAGAGTACGTCCGTGTCGTCGTCGATATCCGTCCCGAACAGCCGCAGCGTGTGGCGCACGAGGACTTGCAGGGCGGCGGTCACCGGTGCTCAAGATCGCGTAGGTCTTGGGCAGAACTTCCGCGAACACGACCACGAGCGCGGTCATGACGAGCGTGGCATAAGCGACGCCGGCCTCTCCGAATACCGAAAGGAACAGAGTCGTGGTCAGCGCAGACGCGGCGATATTGACGAGATTATTGCCGAGCAGCAGGGCGCCGATCAGGCGTTCGCGCGAATCCAGGAGGCGGTTCACGAGGCCCGCCCGCGCATTGCCGTCGTCCTCCAGCGCATGCATGCGCGCCCGGCTCGCCGCCGTCAGCGCCGTCTCCGAACCGGAGAAGAAGGCGGAGACGATCAGGAGGCCGAGTATCGAGCCAAGCGTCAGTCCCAGAGCCAGGGTCATTGGGATGCGCACTCCCTTTTGAGGAAGTCGGTCAGTTCGGCCATCGAGACTTCGTTCTCGACGAACGCCTCCCCAATGCCGCGCGCCAGCACGAGAACCATGTTGCCGCCCTTCACCTTCTTGTCCTGAGCCATGAGCCGCAGCATCTCGCCGGGTGTCGGCTTGTCGCCGGGGATGGCGGAGACCTCCGTCGGGAGCCCGACGGCCTTGAAGTGGGCTTCGGCGCGCGCCGCGTCGTCGGCGGAGCACAGCCCGCGCGCGACCGAATAGGAAAAGGCCTGCCGCATGCCGATGGAGATGGCCTCGCCATGGAGCAAGCGATCCGAATAGCCGGCGAAGGCCTCGAGCGCATGGCCGAAGGTGTGACCGAGATTGAGAAGGGCGCGCTTGCCGCTCGTTTCAAGCTCGTCTTCCATGACGATGGCGGCCTTGGCGCGGGCGCTGGTCTCCACCGCATGGCGGCGCTTGGCCGTGTCGCCGGCGAAGATGTCCCGCCAGTTGTCTTCGAGCCAGGCGAAGAAGGCCGCATCGCCGAGCAGGCCGTATTTGGCGACCTCGGTATAGCCCGCGCGGAACTCCCGATCGCTCAAGGTCGAGAGAACGGAGATGTCCGATAGGACAAGGCTCGGCTGGTGAAACGTACCGATCAGGTTCTTGCCTTGTTTCGTGTCGATACCGGTCTTGCCGCCAATGGCGGAGTCGACCTGAGCCAGCAGGGTTGTCGGCATCTGCACCACGCGGACGCCGCGCCGCAGGATGGAGGCGGCAAAGCCCGCGAGATCGCCGACGACGCCACCGCCCAGTGCAATGACGCAATCGCCCCGCTCGACGCCGAGTTCGAGAAGCGTCTCGCTCAACTTGGCGAGGACGGGGAAGCTCTTGCTGGACTCGCCCGGTGCGACTACCGCCGAGCCGAGAAACAGCCCTTCCTGTTCCAGGCCGGCCTTGAGCGGCGCAAGATGCAGCGCCGCGACATTGGCATCGCTCACCACGGCAAAGCGCGAGCCCGGAAGCAACGCCTTCAGGCGCTGACCCGCACCGGCGGTGAGATCCTCGCCGATCACGATCGGGTAGCCGCGCGCGGCCAGCGCCACCTGGATCTGCGTCTCGCCGCTGTGGGTTGAGTCTTTCGCCTGTGTCTGCACCAAAGTCGTTCCGTTCCTTATTGCGCCGCCGGATCGCCCGCCGCATCGGCAGCCTGGAGCCGGGCCGTCAGCGCATCGATAATACTGCCCACCATGACTTCGTGGGGGGCTTCCTTGCTCTCCACGGTGATGTCGGCCTCCGCATAGACCGGGTCCCGCTCAGCCATGAGTTTCTTCATCACGGTCTCGGGATTCTCCACCTGCAGCAACGGTCTGTTGTCGCGGCGTCCGACACGTTTCATCAGGACGCGCAGACTTGCCTTGAGCCAGATCGAAATCCCGTGCTCTTTCACCGCTGCCCGGGTCGCGGGGTCCATATAGGCGCCGCCGCCGGTCGCCAAAACCTGGGGGCCGTTTTCCAGGAGCCGGGCGATCACTTTCCGCTCGCCGGTGCGGAAATAGGCCTCGCCGTGCTCGGCGAAGATTTCCGCGATACTTTGGCCTGCGGCCGCCTCGATTTCGCTGTCGGCATCGGTGAACGGCAGGTTGAGCGACGCAGCCAGGCGCCGGCCCACGGCGCTCTTGCCGGCCCCCATCAGCCCGATCAGGACGAGGGAGTTCTGGCCCAAGGATTGGCGGATTTCTGCCAGTTGCCGGTCGCGGTCGCGATCTTGTTCGGCGCTACGGTGAGTCATAGGACATTGGCGTTGTTAGAGTCTTCCGACATTGTGTCGTGGCCGGAAGCCGTTAAAAAGGGGCCATGCTGACAGGGCGCCGCCGAATCGTCCATGGTGGGATTCGCGAGGGGTTAAGGTGCTGCGGTGTTTTGAGTCATAATGTGGCCCTGTTCGAACTTCGACGTTAGTTAGGAAAACGAGCGCCCCGATGCCAACATTGTTTCGTTTCCTCGCAGTCTTAGGGACGATTGCCGGTGTCGTCGCTGGAAGCCTTTACATACTCGCTGAGTATTTTCAGCCAGAGCCTAAGGAAATTACCAAGGCCGTGCGGGGCCTCAAGGCCGAGCCGCGGCCGGTCGCGCCCACGGCCGCCACGGTGCAAGAGCCCACTCTTGCCCTGCCGCCAAGCCATCGCGCCCAGTAGTCACGGCCGGCAGCGCGTTCGCCCACCCGCGGCGAGGGGCTGAAAATGGCCAGGACTCCCACTGTGCCGTCAACAGCGTCTTCAGAACTTTCGCTGTTCGTGGAAATGCTCATGGCCGAGCGGGGGGCCGCGTCCCATACGGTGGCCGCCTATTCTCGTGATCTGTCTGGTTTCCTCGCCTTTCTCGCCGCCAGGAAGAGCGAGCCCGCGACCGCGACCGCAGATGACGTGCGGGCCTATCTGGAGGTCTTGGCCGCCGACGGGCTGGCGCCGACGTCGCGGGCCCGCAAGCTCTCCGCCATCCGGCAGTTCTTCCGGTTCCTGCTGAGCGAAGGGGTGCGCAAGGACGATCCGACGTCCGCGATCGACAGTCCTCGGCGGGGCCGGCCCTTGCCCAAGGTCCTGTCTCTATCCGAAGTGGAGACCTTGATCGGGACCGCCAAGGAAGCGTGCGCATCCGCGGCCGACGGCGCGCCGCGCCGCCGGGCGTACCGGCTGAACGCGCTTCTTGAAACGCTGTATGCCTCCGGCCTGCGTGTCTCCGAGTTGGTCGCCCTGCCGCGCAACGTCCTCGCGGTGGACGACCGAGTCATGACCATCAAGGGCAAGGGCGGACGCGAAAGGCTGGTGCCGCTGAACGATGCGGCGCGGGACGCGCTTTCGGCCTACCTCGCCATCCTGGCTCAGGAACCGGCGCTCAAGGCATCGCCGTTCTTGTTCCCCACCGGCGACGGAGGCCAGCACATGACCCGTCAGCGTTTCGGCCAAGAGCTCAAGTCCCTGGCTTTGGCGGCGGGGCTCGATCCGGCACGGGTCTCGCCCCACGTCTTGCGCCATGCCTTTGCCAGCCATTTGCTTGAGCGGGGCGCGGATTTGCGGACCGTCCAACAGCTCCTGGGGCATGCGGACATCTCCACGACGCAGATCTACACCCATGTGATCGAGGAGCGGTTGCGGCGTCTGGTGGAAGAACATCATCCGCTGGCCAGAGTGCAGTTAACGAAGCCGCGTTAGACTTCTTGCGGCGGGCCGCGCAATGCGTCCCAGTTGACACGCCCTTGCGTCGGAGGCCACTTAGAGCCGAATTGGGTTGTTCTCTCTTTTGCGTCTTATGAATGCCCGGCTTCCGTCGTAAGCATGCTCCGGAACGGAGCGGGGCTGGGTGTCCAACAGGTTTAGTCAGGCAGCATGCGTACTTATCTGGACTTCGAGAAACCGATCGCGGAGCTTGAGAGCAAGGTCGCCGAGTTGAAGGCCCTTGCGACGGATGGCGACTCCGTGCCCATCAGCGACGAGCTGACCCGTCTGGAGACCAAGGCGCACGAGGCTCTCGTCGAGACCTATGCCGAGCTGACGCCCTGGCAGAAGACGCAGGTGGCGCGCCACCCGGAACGGCCCCACTTCACCCATTACGTTCAGGAGCTCGTGCGCGATTTCACCCCCATGGCGGGTGACCGGTATTTCGCCGAGGACGAGGCGATTATCGGCGGAATCGGCCGGCTTGCGGGCCGGTCGGTCATGGTCATCGGCCACGAAAAAGGGTCCGACACCGAGGGTCGCATCAAGCACAATTTCGGCATGGCGCGCCCGGAAGGCTATCGGAAGGCCGTCCGCCTGATGGAGATGGCCGACAAGTTCTCGCTGCCCGTGGTGAGCCTCGTGGATACCGCCGGCGCCTATCCCGGGATCGGCGCCGAGGAGCGCGGCCAGGCGGAGGCGATCGCCCGGAGCACGGAGTGCTGCATGCGTCTCGGCGTGCCCATCGTGTCGCTGATCATCGGCGAAGGCGGGTCCGGCGGCGCTGTGGCCCTTGCCACCGCGAACCGGATCTTCATGCTCGAACACTCGATCTACACCGTTGCTTCACCCGAAGCGGCGGCGTCCATTCTGTGGCGCGATTCCGCGCGGGCCCAGGATGCGGTACCAACATGAAAATCACCGCTCAGGATTTGAAGCGGCTCGGGATCATCGACGGGATCATCCCCGAACCCGTGGGCGGCGCCCATCGCGACCCGCAAGCCGTCGTGCGCGCCGCCGGGGATGTCATCGTGAGCGCCATCGCCTGGTTCGACGACTATTCGCCCGAGCAGATCAGAAAAGAGCGGCGCGAAAAGTTCCTGGCCATGGGGCGCGAGGCTTAGGGGACGAGAAGCCTAGAGGACGCGAGGCCTGCTCTTCGAGGCAGAGGGCCTCCGGCGAGTCTCTTTCTGGTCCAACTGCTGCGCGAAAACCCTGTAGTCTGGAAAGGATTGGGCCGTGGGGACGGCCTAATCGTGCCGGGGGTCGTGCCTCGCTAGTCACTCAGACTTCAACTCTGCCGGGGGTGCAAAAGGGCTTGCCGCATGCGTCGTTCCACGATCTTATCGGCCATTCTTTGGGCCTGTGCGGTCGTCTCGGTGGCGGTTTTGGCCGGCTGTACGGACTACTACCCCCCGCATATGCGCCCCCTTTCGGGCAAGATGCGCGCGCTGATGGCGGACAAAGGCATGACCCCGTCTCAGCCCATTCTCATTCGCGTCTTCAAGTCCGAGTCCGAACTCGAGGTCTGGAAGCAGAAAGACGACGGGCACTATTACCACCTGAAGACCTATCCGATCTGCAAGTACTCCGGTGGACTTGGTCCGAAGCAGAAGCAACGCGACCTGCAGGCGCCGGAAGGCTTCTACGTGGTCGACAGCAAGCGGCTCAACCCGAAGAGCCACTATCACCTCTCCTTCAATATCGGCTACCCCAACGCGTATGACCGATCGCTCAATCGGACGGGGGCCAACCTCATGGTCCATGGTGAGTGCAAGTCGCGCGGCTGCTATGCGATGACGGACCCGGTCATCGAAGAGATCTACGCGCTGGCTGCCGAGGCCTTTGCCGGCGGTCAGGAGAAGTTTCAGGTCCACGCCTTTCCGTTTCGCATGACCACCGCGAACCTCGCGTCACAGACCAGCAGCAAATGGTTCGATTTCTGGGTAAACCTCAAGGAAGGCTACGACTATTTCGAAGTGACGCGTCTTGAGCCGACGATTGCCGTGTGCGGTAAGCGTTACGTGTTCAATGCCGCGTTTGCGGGTGGGGCCTATCCCAACCCTAGCCGGGCCTGCCCGCGTTACCAGAAGCTTCCGGCGGTTGCGTTCAAGCCCAAACGGAACCAGCAGCCGGTTGCGCAATCCACTTTGGCTGCACCGCTGGGGCGCGACATCAAATTGCGCGTGGGCGAGGCGACGCCCGACTTCAACGTGATGACGCTGGGGCCGGCGACGCCCGATCCGAAGGCGCGGAACAAGGTGAAGTCCGGCGACAAGAACAAGGTGGCCCAGCGGGGGGCGTATGAGAACTGACCAGGGGCATGATCCCCTGGCTCGGATATCATGCTCTGGCCCTTTTTCCCGGGCCTTCTGAGACCGTTAGCATAAGATTTTCCCTGCGCCTGTCCGAGAGGGCCGACGATGCTGCGCCTGATTATCGTATCTGTTCTGCTGACGGCGCTTGTGGCCGGCGCCTTCTACCTGTTCACCCCCGAGGGCCGGCAGTTCATCGACCGCGTCACCATCAATTGGGACCGCCAGGAAAATCGTGGGCACTTCCGCGCCGGTAGGCCCTTGCCGGGTACGCCGGACCTCACCCGCTTCTCGGCGCGCATGAGCAAGGCTGGCGTGGAGCCCGGTATGCCGGTCCACATCCGAATCTACAAGCTTGAGTCCGAGATCGAACTTTGGGTGCAGAAGAACGGCCGGTTCGAGCATTTCGCCACTTACCCGATCTGCATGTGGTCCGGGCGTTTGGGTCCGAAGCTGAAGGAAGGCGACCGGCAGGCGCCTGAGGGCTTCTATACGGTGACCAAGGACGCGCTCAATCCCAACAGCATCGAGCACCGCATGGCGGCTGCGCGTCCATCGGTTGCTACGCGGTGACCGACAGCGTGGTCGACGAACTTTGGGCATTCGTCACCGCCGCGCTCGACAACGGCCAGGCGCGCATTCCCGTCCACGCCTTTCCGTTTCGCATGACCGAGAAGAACTTGCGCCTCCGGTCGGGAGACAAATGGGCGCCGTTCTGGACCAACCTGAAAAGAGGCCATGACATGTTCGCCCGCGACCGCATGCCGCCGAAAGTCAGCGTGTGCGAGGGCGAATATGTGTTCGAGCCGGGAAGCGCCGCCACGGTGGACAGCGTGGTCGAGGAACATTGTCCCGACGAGCTCGCCAGCAGCGGCTAGCGACGAGGAGACGTCCGCTCCCTAGAACGCGCCGTGGCAGTGCTTGTATTTCTTGCCGGAACCGCAAGGGCACGGCGCGTTGCGCTGCACTTTGCCCCAGGTCGACGGGTCGGACGGATCCTGTAGCCGTGCCGCCGCCTTGCGGGTCCGCATGGGTGCCGCGCCGGTTGACGACGCAGGCTGAGCCTCCTCGAGTGCGAACTCATCCTCGCCCGTGGTGGGGTCGATGTGGTGCGCTTCCATCGGCGGCAGGTCGGTAATGTCCAAGGACGGTGCCTCGGCTTCCTTCGCGATCTCCGCGTGCATGATCTGCCCTGTCACCGCTTCGCGCAGGCGGGCGAGCATTTGCTCGAACAGGGTGAAGCTTTCGCTCTTGAACTCGTTGAGCGGGTCGCGCTGGCCGTAACCGCGCAGGCCGATGACCTGACGCAGATGCTCCAGGGTTACGAGGTGCTCCCGCCACAAATTGTCGAGGGTCTGGAGCAGCACCGCGCGCTCGAGCTGGCGCATGGTTTCCGACCCGAACCTCGCCGCCTTGCGCGCGGCGGCCTCGTCGGTGGCCTTGATGATCCGCTCGTGGATTTCGGCTTCGGCGATGCCTTCCTCGTCCGCCCAATCGGCGATTGGCAGGTCGAGGGCGAAGACCTCGTGGACTTTTTCCTTGAGCCCGTCGAGGTCCCATTGTTCGGGATACGACTTCTCCGGGATCGTCTCGGCCACAAGGTCGTCGACGACCTGACGGCGCATTTCCGCCACCGTCTCGGCGAGGTCCTCGTCGGCCAGCAGCTCGCGGCGCTGCTCGAAGATCGCCTTGCGCTGGTCGTTCATCACGTTGTCGAACTTCACGACGTTCTTGCGGATGTCGAAGTTGCGCGCTTCGACCTTGCCTTGCGCCTTTTCCAGAGCCTTGTTGATCCAGGGATGGACGATCGCCTCGCCCTCCTTCAGGCCGAGGGCCTGCAGCATGCCGTCCATGCGTTCGGACCCGAAGATGCGCATCAGATCGTCTTCGAGCGACAGGAAGAAGCGGGAGGCGCCGGGATCGCCCTGACGGCCGGAACGGCCGCGAAGCTGGTTGTCGATACGGCGGCTTTCGTGACGCTCCGTACCAACGACATAGAGACCGCCGGCTTCCAGCGCCTGTTTCTTCTTGGCTTGGATGTCCGCGGCGATCTCGGCGCGCTTCGCTTCGATTTCCTCGGGCGTCGGTTCCTTGCCTTTTTCGGCCTGCTCGGCGAGCCAGCTCTCAATCCGCATGTCCGGGTTTCCCCCGAGCTGAATGTCCGTGCCGCGGCCGGCCATGTTGGTGGCGATGGTCACCGCGCCCGGTACGCCGGCTTGCGCGACGATATAGGCTTCCTGCTCGTGGTAGCGCGCATTGAGCACGTTGTGCGGAACTTTGCGCTTCTTCAGGAGCTCGGAGAGAATTTCCGATTTCTCGATCGACGTCGTGCCGACGAGCATGGGCTGGCCGCGCTCCTGCGCGTCCCGGATCAGCTCGATGATGGCGTCATATTTCTCTTTCGCCGTCCGGTAGACTTCGTCGTCCTCATCGATGCGCGCCATGGGGCGGTTGGTCGGCACTTCGACCACGTCGAGGCCGTAGATATCCATGAACTCGTCGGCTTCCGTGAGAGCCGTACCGGTCATGCCGCCCAGCTTTTCGTAGAGGCGGAAATAATTCTGGAACGTGATCGTCGCGAAGGTCTGATTCTCGGGCTGGATTTCGACATGCTCCTTGGCCTCGAGCGCCTGATGCAGCCCTTCAGAGAACCGGCGGCCGGACATCATGCGGCCCGTGAACTCGTCGATCAGGACGACCTCGCCATTCTTCACGATGTAGTCGCGGTCGCGCTGGAACACTTTGTGCGCACGCAATGCCTGCTGCACGTGGTGCACCACGCTGACATTCTCGACGTCGTAAAGGGAATCGCCCTTCAGGAGGTCAGCCTCGCTCAGAAGCTTCTCGATATGCTCGTTGCCTTCCTCGGTGAGCGACACCTGACGGGTCTTCTCATCCAGCTCGAAGTCTTCGTCCTTGAGCTGGGGTATGAACACGTCGATCGTGTTGTAGAAATCGGAACGGTCGTCGAGGGGACCCGAGATAATAAGCGGGGTCCGAGCCTCGTCGATCAGAATGGAGTCTACCTCGTCGACGATGGCGAAGGAGTGACCGCGCTGGACCATCTCGCTTTCGAGGTACTTCATGTTGTCGCGCAGGTAGTCGAAGCCGTACTCGTTGTTCGTACCGTAGGTGACGTCGCAGGCGTACTGCGCCTTGCGTTGCTCGTCGTTCAATTCGTGCTCGATCGTGCCGACGGTGAGTCCCAGAAACTTGTAGACTTGCCCCATCCAGGCGGCGTCGCGTTTGGCGAGGTAGTCGTTCACGGTAACCACGTGCACGCCATTGCCTGTCAGCGCGTTCAGATAGACAGGAAGCGTGGCGACGAGCGTCTTGCCTTCGCCGGTCTTCATCTCGGCGATGCGGCCTTCGTGCAGCACCATGCCGCCGACCAGCTGCACGTCGAAATGGCGTTGGCCCAATGTCCGTTTGGCGGCCTCGCGAACCGTGGCGAAAGCCTCGGGCAGAAGGTCGTTCAGTGTTTCGCCGTCGGCAAGGCGCTTGCGGAATTCATCGGTGCGCGCGCGGAGCGCATCATCGGACAGAGCGGATACTTCGGGCTCGAGGGCGTTGATGGCCGCAACGACCGGCCCGTATTTCTTCAGTTTGCGATCGTTGGAAGAGCCGAAGACTTTATTGGCAATGGCGCCGAGGGAAAGCATCGAACCGTTAGCCTCTCAATGGCGTAAGCCGGGCCGCGCGGGGCTCTTCAAAAGCCCTGGAGGTCCTTGGCGGATGGAGTGTAAGACCTCCCGCGGTTGTTCGCCGGTCCTTGAAAAAACGGCGAGAAAAGCCGGAGGTCAACGCCGGAGACATAAGAGGCGGCCCCAGCCTTGTCAACGCGAGGTGCGGGGCGTCTCTGTAACGTTCATGCGGGCTCGTTGGCGGCGGCGGTGCCGTGCTTACCGATTTCGTCGAGTTGTCTCTGCAGCGACAGCTTGCTGAGGCTTGCAAGCGGCAGATTGACGAAGATCGTGATCCGCTGAAACAGCATGCGATAGGTGTCGTCGAATGCGAGCGCCTTCTCAGCATCGGTTCCTTCTACCGCCGCCGGATCCGGGAGGCCCCAATGGGCCGTCATGGGCTGGCCGGGCCAGACCGGACAGACTTCGTTGGCCGCGTTGTCGCAGACGGTGAAGACGAAATCGAGCTTCGGGGCGTCGGGCCCGCTGAACTCCTCCCAAGACTTGGAGCGCACGCCGGACACGTCGTAGTTGAGCTTCCGCAATAGGTTGAGGGCATGCGGGTTGACCTTGCCGGCTGGCATGCTGCCGGCGCTATAGGCTCTAAACCTGCCCACGCCTTCGCGGTTCATGATGCACTCTGCCATGATCGACCGGGCGGAATTGCCGGTGCACAGAAACAGAACGTTGAGGGGATCTTTGGCGTTGCCGCTTGTCATGTCGTTTCCTCCGTTTACTCCGAGCAGCACGTCGCTAGGGTCGTCTCGATCAGCGGCCTGCAAACCGATGGGTCACCTTGGCAGCAGTCTTCCACAAGGAACGACAGCAGCGCGCGGGTCCCTTCGAGATTGACGGCGTAGATCATGGACCGGCCTTCTTTTCGGGCCTGGACGAGATCGGCGCGCGCAAGAATAGCCAGGTGAGATGACAGCGTGTTCTTCGGGATGCCGACAGCCATGGCGATATCGCCGGCCGCCATCCCGTCGGACCCGGCTCGGATCAGCAACCGGAAAACCTTGAGGCGGCTTTCCTGTGCCAGCCCGCTCAGCGCGTCGACAGCCTCTATAATATCCATAATTCTAGAATTATCGAATAGATTGAATCCTGTCAATTCCTGCGGGTTGGCAAGTCCCCAGGCCAACGTTAAGAAGGCATCGGGGGAAGCACCCAAACCCGCTCCGCCTTAAACCAAGGGTGGTTTGGCCGGAGCCGAAGACGAGGATAAATTCAGTGAAATTGTGGTCAGCCTTGCTGCTCCTGGCAGCGTCCATATTCCTTGTGCCGCCGGTACACGCCGCCGACCCCGTCGTCGCACGCGTCAACGGGGTGGAGATCAAGCAATCCGATCTAGACTTTGCCGCCTCCGAAGTCGGTCCGCGCCT
>JARRPE010000061.1:0-7150 GCA_037383205.1 Methyloceanibacter sp. | reverse complement strand
CTTTGTTCTGCTGTTTTCCGCAGATGAGGGAACTATACATGCAAGAAAATAATGCTTCGTCCCGAATTCCCGTAAATTTTTACTCGAATCAATAACCTGTATTTTCAGGCGAGTGGGGTTCTTAAAGTAAACACGATGTTTCTGCAGCCCTCTTTATTTAAGATAAATTTACCTCAAATTTTTGGGCAAATCAGCGCGAATTCCGGTGTCTTGGCTGGCTCAGGCACGTGTGAGCGGTCCTGAAATCTCGAGCCGCCGTTTTATGCTTTCCTTAAGTGAGCCGCGGGAATAATGGCCGCCAACAGATGATTCTAGGACGAAGCGGCCGGTGCCGCCCCGAGTTACGAGTGTTGAGTCGAGAAAGTATCCGCGGCCTGTCAGCCTATTTTCGTTCGCTGGTCCATGTATCGGCCCGTGGCGACGCGCTGACCTTGGCGCGCCACCAGACCTTTATTGCTTCGCGGCTCCTGGGCGGCGCCTTGGCGCTCTGCATCTTCCCCATCTATTTGGTTGTCGGCGGCAAACCGTCGCTTCTGAGCGCCGCCGCTTTTCTCTGGCTGATGTCTCCGATCGCGATTGCGATCTACCTGTCGCGGACGGGCCGGTTCGCCGTGGCCCATCGGATCTCCGCAGTCAATTTTGCCGGCCTTGTCACCTATTGCGCCTGGCTGACCGGCGGACTTTCATCCGCACTGCTGCCCTGGCTCGTGGCCGTCCCCATCGAGGCGGGGCTGAGCACCGACCGGCGCAGCGTCATGTGGGCCGTTGGTGCGGCGGGAATGGGCCTGGCCGTGCTCGCGGTGCTCGGGGCTGCGGCTGTCGATCCCTCGCCGTTCACGCTGCCGATCACGCCGACAGCGTTCGCCTTTATCGGCACGCTCAGCGCGATGGCTTACGCGGGCGCGCTGGTCGTGACGCTTCAGCTGGTTCACCGGCAATCCGAATACGCCATCGAAGCTACCGAGCAGCGCTACCGCTTGCTTGCGGAGAACGTGAACGACATGATCACGCTGCACGACCGCCGGGGTCGTGTGGTCTTCGCCTCCCAGGCCGCCAAGCAACTCGTCGGTGCGACGGGCCCCGGCGTTCTCGGCGACGGCCTGTTCGAGCATGTCCACGTCGGAGACCGCCCCGCATTTCTCTCAGCGCTCAATCGCTGCCGCGCGAACAATGAACCGATGTCGGTCGAGTTTCGTCTGCGCCGGGGTGGGGCCGGCGAGAGCGCCTGTTATGCGTGGGTCGAGTTGCGCTGCCGGCCCATGCCGCAGGCCGACGGCTTCGAGCAGTCCGCTGTCGTCGCCGTGACACGCGACATTTCCCAGCACAAGGAATACGAAGCGCAGCTCCTGCGCGCGCGCGGCGAGGCTGAAGGCGCCAGCCACGCGAAGAGCCAATTCCTCGCCAGCATGAGCCATGAGCTGCGGACGCCGCTCAATGCCATTATCGGGTTCTCCGAGATTTTGGAACGGGAGCTGTTCGGCAAGCTCGGCGAAGAGCGTTATCGCGACTATGCGCGGCTGATCCATGAAAGCGGCGAGCATCTGTTGGCTGTCGTCAACGGTATCCTCGACATGTCGAAGATCGAAGCCGGCAAATTCTCCATCGTGCGTGAGCCGTTTTGCGTCGGCGATTTGGTGAGTTCGTGCTGCGATGTCTTGCGCCATACGGCCGAGAAGAAGGGATTGACGCTGACCACCCAGGTTGCGGACGGCCTGCCGGAACTTGCGGCGGACAAGCGCGCCTGCAAGCAAATGCTGCTCAACGTGATTTCGAATGCCGTCAAGTTCACCGAGAACGGCGGCTGGGTCAGAGTCGCGGCGTCGGTCGAGGGCGAGAACATGGTGTTCGCCGTCTCCGACAACGGGATCGGCATTGCCGAGAAGGATCTGCCGCGCCTTGGCAATCCTTTCGTGCAGGCGGCCAGTTCATACGACCGCAGTTACGAAGGGGCGGGCCTTGGCCTCTCCGTCGTGCGCGGTCTTGCAAAACTGCATGGGGGCTCGCTGGACCTCGAGAGCACGCTGGGTCAGGGCACGACAGTGCGGATCGTTCTGCCCCTCGAAGCGGGGGCCGAACCCCTCGCGAGCGAAGAGCCTGGGGCCACGGTGGCAGCCGCCTAGCTGCGCATCGGGCGTTTAGCAACTCTTTAGCTTCCAGCGCCAAGATGCGTTAGGGCAGGGGCGTGGTGCTCCTCTCGATTCGGGCGGGCGAAACCTCAACAGTCGATTTGTGGGAATAATGGGCGTAGTCACAGCGCGGCTTCTGTTTTTGGCCTTCTTGGGCATGACCGCGACCATCGTTTACAACGCGCTCTATCTTCAGGAGCATGCGCCGCACGGCATGGCCGACGCGACGTCTCCGCGTCATGCCACCACCCGTGTGATCAGTGTCGCGCCGTCAGCACCGGACTCAAGCAGCGGCTCCACGGCAAGCAGCTATCAGAAATCATCGGGATCCGGCGGGAAAGCTGGACCGGTGGTGACCGACCTGCCTGCGCAGGCGACCGAAGGCGGCGAGTCGCTGTTGGTCGTACGCGCCATCCAACGGGAGCTCTCGCTGCGGGGCTACGACGTTGGACCGGTCGACGGCCAATTGACGGACAAGACCCGCACGGCCATCTCCGCGTTTCAAATGCGTGAGGGACTCGCCATCACGGGGCTACCGAGCGACGACGTTCTGCGTCAGATCCTGCTCGGCGATACCATCGCAACGCCGGAAGCGACCGGCTCGGTTCCGCCAGCCGACAGCATTGCCGCGCAAACGGCCGGCGACAATACGGTTCTGCGCGTGCAGCAAGTGCTTGCCGAACTCGGCTACGCACCGGGGACAATCGACGGTCAATGGGGCGAGCATACCGCCGATGCGGTCCGCGCGTTTCAGCAGGACCGCAACATGACCGTTACGGGTACGATCACGCCAGAGCTTCTCGGCGAGCTGCAACGCGTGACAGGGCGCGACTTCACGCGAACGGCGGCGAGCCGTTAGCTCGACGACCGTAGCGTCGAGACGATGAAGAAGGCCGTCTCATGCGTTTGAAGAGCGGGATCTGGGTCAGCGCGTACTTGCGCCGATGCGCCGTCGAAAACGTCCCGGCGATCGTTGTGCGGCATGGCCACGACGAGGCGGGCGCGATTTATGTCGAAGTCGACAGGCTGGATGGCACGCTCAATCTTTACGAACCGGCACCGGCCGGATTGTCGGCGGCTGATGCCGAGCGCTTCTGGGTGGCCTGTTTCGGCGGCGATGCCGTGGAGGAGCAAGCGGTCGTTGCCTATCTCGCCCGGCAAGCGGAGTTCGATCCCGACCTTTGGGTGATCGCGGTCGAGGACAGGATGGGACGGCACTTTCTCGGTGACGCGCTGATTGCGGCCTGAGTGGTGCACACCCGTTAGGGGTTCGTTAACCTTAACGGGGGCCTAATCCGGGAAAGACGCGTTGTATGCGACTCCAATTTACGCGTCGCATTAGGCAAGCCGTGGAGACCTGAGATGGCGACCATATTGGAATTCCGCATGACGGAGCACGACGGCGCCCGAAAGGAAACGCCGGATGAACGGGCGCTCGGTGAGATCATCATCTTCCCGGGGGTGCGTATCGAGCGCCATGGCGTTCAGGAGCAGACGATTTCAACTGCCGGCGAAGAACTCGCGGCGGAAGCCCGCTCCAAATCACAGGCCTGAGGGAGCCGGCGTGGCCGGGGGCGCAGCTGGGGTAGGCGCTGTCGCGGCAGCCGGCTGCTGTCCGCAGTAGCTCTTCTGAAGAGCGCGCTCGGCTTCGAAGCTGCGGCTGGGGCCGGCCAGGGGCGCCCGAATAAGGGCAATTCCCTTGCTCGAAGGCGAGTTGACGACCAACAGGTTTTCAAGCGCCTCTGGAGAGTCGCTCGTCGCATCCGCGACGGACTGATCCTTGGTCGTGACAACCAGATCCACATTGCCGCGTTTCATGTCGGCACCGATCACCGTGTAGAAATTTTCGCCGATCGGCGTGTAAAAGGCGATGAGCCAGAGCTCGTCGGGAATGTTTGCGCGCAGATGCACCGGACCTTCGGTGAGATCGAACAGGCACATGGCGTAGCGGACATCGGGTGCCATGTTCGGCATGACCTGTTGGCTAGGCTTCAAGGCCGGAAGCTGAATGATGGTATTGGCCGGCCCCAGCGCCGACAGCCTGGCGTGGGCGTCGCGCGGTGCAAGCATGGGCAAGGTGAGCACGGCGACAACATGAATAAGCCCCGCCAGCACGACGGCCATGGCTATGTACAGTCCTGGCAGCCTTACTCGCATCGCAGACGCTCGATCTTGGGGAGGTTCTCGGCTGGGATCTGACCGATGCCGCTCGCATCGGTCACGCGAGGACCGTAGACACGCAGCAGGAGTCGGAGATTCCTGTAAGGATCGGTGCCGCTCGGCAGCCAGTTACCGGGGCGTGCGGTTCGCGACAGATGGATTTCATAGCTTCCGTCAGAGCGGCGGATCGCTTCTTCGCTGTTGAAGCTGTAGCGGTTCGAGGGGTTCGGGATGATAGACCCGTTCGTATCGTACAGGGCAAGCGACCACCAGCGGGCGTTCAAGGGGGCGCCGGAAATCCGGTACTCACATTGCGGGCTCAAATGGCTGCCACTGGAGTCCGTGCTCGCCATGAAATAGCGGGCCGCGGTTGATGTGAGCGGCAGCCGCCCGCTCCGGGCAAGATGCGCGCGCGTGTATGGGTCCGCGTTTGGGTTTCCCTCGCTGAGCCAGCTCGTCCAAGGTCCGATGCGTGTGGTGGTGAGGATCGAGCCGCGCTCGATCATGTACCAAGCCGATCCGATGCCGAGGAGCAGAGCGACGGCGAAGGCGCCAATGAAATAGCCGAGCGCGCGCATGGACGTGCCGCCTTCGTCGCGCCAAAGGCTTGTGTGTGTCTGCGTGCCGGAGAGCGGCATGTCGGGAAGTGCTGTCACGCGAGCATCGTCTTTCGATCTAGGCGCAACGCAAGCGACTTAGCGTCGGTCGGTGCTGGCGGTGCGCGCCGCCCGCTCCGTATTGCGATTCGAGACCGCCTGACGCTGGGCGCTCGTGTCTTCTGCCGACGCCACGGTCGATTTCGGCTTATTGGAGGGCGGTGCCGCCCGGCTTTGGCGGTCGCCGCTGCGCGGCGTCACGGCGGGAGCTTCCTGCAGCAGCGTCGCGATGGTGCCGAGTACCTTGCGCGTTGCTTTGGACATATCCTTGGAGGTGTCGACCGGCGGCGGCACAGGCAGATCGGCGGAGGTGTTCTGCGACATCACTGCCGCAATTCGCTGGCGTTCGGCAATTTGCCGCGGATGCGGCGTGACGCCCGGTGCCGTGGGGATGTTGTCGCCGTCGTAGGCAGCGTCCATGAAGGTCTTCCAGGTCTGTGCCGGGAAGCTGCCGCCCGTTACGCGGCCCATCGGCGAGAAGTTGTCGTTACCGTACCACACGCCGGTGACGTACTTGCCGGTGAACCCCATGAACCAGGCATCGCGATAGTTGGAGCTCGTGCCTGTCTTGCCCGCGGCGTTCGTGTAGTCGAGTCGGGCGCGGCGGCCGGTTCCCGCATCCACGACGGTTTGCAGCATGCTGTTCAGCGTTGCCACGGCCTCAGGCTTGAATATCTGCTTCGGCTTCGGCTCGTCCCGGTCATGGCTGTACAGAAGCTGACCGCCGATGGTGCTGATTTCCTCGATGCCGTAGGGGCGAATGGACAAGCCGCCCGATGCAAAGACGCCCCAGGCGCCCACATGCTCGAGCGGCGTCATGCCGTTGTCGCCCAGCGCCATCGAGCATGTCTTCTTCAGATGCTTGACGCCCATCTTTTCCAGATCGTCCAGCACAGTCTGCCGGTCCACTTCGAGCGACAGCTTCACGGCCACCGTGTTGATCGACTTCGCAAGCGCCGTCCGCAAGGTCATGGCGCCACGGTAACCGCCGGAATAGTTTTTCGGCGACCAGCGTCCGCAGCTCACATAGCCGTCCACGACCCGTCTTTCCGGCGTGTAGCCGAGATGCTCGATCGCGCTCAAATACACATAGGGTTTGAACGAAGAGCCCGGCTGCCGATAGGCATGGGCGGCGCGGTTGAACTGGCTGACGCCGTAGTCCTTGCCGCCGACCATGGCGCGCACGGCGCCGTTGATCTCCATGGAGACAAGGGCGCCTGCGTTGAAGTTCCGGGAGCGGCCGAATTGTGAGATCGTATCTTCGACAGCCGTCTCGGCTGTCTTCTGAAGACCAAGGTCGACCGTCGTGCGCGCGACAACGATGCGGTTGGGCCGCCCAGCCATGATCCGCTGGACCTCCTCGAAGGCCCAGTCGAGAAAGTAGTCTGGTGTGTTCGAGTCGCCGCGCTCGACAACGCGCGCCGGATTGAGCCGGGCGCCGTAGACTTGGCCCTCGCTGAGATAGCCGGCTTCGACCATGTTGCTCAGCACTTCGTTCGCGCGGGCGCGCGAGGCGGCAAGATTAACATGGGGCGCATAGCGGGTAGGCGCCTTGAACATGCCGGCGAGCATGGCCGCTTCCGCCAAGGTGACGTCGCGGATGGACTTGTTGAAATAGTACTGGGCCGCGGCTTCGACGCCATAAGAGCCGCCGCCGAGATAGGCGCGGTCGAAATACAGCTTGAGGAGCTCGGGCTTGGTGTAGTGGTTCTCGAGATAGATGGCGATGAACGCCTCTTTGATCTTTCTCGTGATGGCGCGCTCGGGCGACAGGAACATGTTCTTGGCAAGCTGCTGGGTGAGCGAGCTACCGCCCTGAACCACCGTGTCCGCCCGCGCGTTCTGCACCAGCGCGCGGGTCGTGCCCATGAGGTCGATACCGAAGTGATCGAAAAAGCGGCGGTCCTCGGTGGCCAGCGTCGCCTTGATCATGAGGTCGGGAATTTCTTCGAGCGGCACCGAGTCGTCGCGCAAGAGGCCGCGCTTCCCGATCTCGTTGCCGTAGCGGTCGAGGAAGGTGACGCTGAACTCGTCCGACAGGTTGATCTTGCCTTGGGCGATCTCGAAGGAGGGCAGCGCGAAGGCGAGAACCACGAGCAAGCCGGCAACGCTCAGGGTCAGACCGTCGCAAACGAGTTCGTTGCAGGCCCGCCAGAAGCCTTTGACTTCGAAACGGCCGAAGAAGGACGAGTAGGCCCCCCACCAATC
>JARRPE010000060.1:0-11489 GCA_037383205.1 Methyloceanibacter sp. | reverse complement strand
CGTCGCCCGGGAAGGACCGGTTGAGATCGCGCCGGTCCGGAAGGTACCGCGAATGGTTGAGGAAGCCGTAGCTGTTGACGATCGGGATGGCCAGCAGGGTTCCCTTCAGCGTGTCGAGGCTGGGCATTCGCAGAAGCCGGCGCACGATCTCCACGCCCATCACTTCGTCGCCGTGAATCGCGGCGCTCACAAACAAGGTCGGTCCGGGATCGCGTCCGTGCACGACATGGACCGACATGGTGACGGGTGTGTGATCGGAAAGAACGCTGACGGGAAGGTCAACGGTCTGGCGAGTGCCCGGCGGCACGCTCTGACCGCCAATCTCGAATGCTTCTTGCGCCAAGTTCAACCTTTGCCGCGGGTCCGTGTCTTGCCGGGCTTTGCTTCTTTCTCGAGAAACTCAATCATTCTACCTGCAATATCGATGCCGGTCGCCTTCTCGACGCCCTCGAGGCCGGGTGAGGAATTCACCTCCATGATCACCGCGCCGTGGTTGGCGCGCAGCAGATCAACGCCGCAGACGTTCAAGCCGAGCGCCTTCGCCGCGCGCACCGCCGTCGATCGTTCCTCCGGTGAGATCTTGACCGTTTGGGCAGACCCGCCCCGGTGCAAATTGGACCGAAACTCTCCTTCGGCGCCGGTGCGCTTCATCGCGGCGACGACTTTGCCGCCAATGACAAGGACGCGAATATCGCTGCCGCCGGCCTCTTTGATGAACTCCTGCACCAGAATATTCACGTTCGCGCCGCGGAAAGCCTCAATGACCGATTTGGCCGAGCGGTCGGTGTCCGCCAGAACGACACCGATGCCTTGGGTTCCCTCGAGAAGCTTGACGACGAGGGGCGCGCCGCCGGCCAGGTTGACGACTTCTTCCGTCTGCTTTGGATCGTGGGCGAACGTGGTCACCGGCAGGCCCAATCCGTCGCGCGCGAGAATCTGCATAGATCGCAGCTTGTCGCGCGAGCGGCCGATGGCTACCGATTCGTTGAGAGGATAGACGCCCATCATCTCGAACTGCCGCAGCACAGCCAGGCCGTAGAAGGTCACCGATGCGCCGATGCGGGGAATGACGGCATCGTAGTGGGGCAACTTCTCGCCATTGTAATAGATCTCCGGCCGGCGAGAGGCGATATTCATGTAACACCTCAAGGTGTTGATGATATCCAGCTCGTGGCCCCGCTGCGTGGCTGCTTCCTTCAACCGCTGATGCGAGTAAAGGTTTGGATTGCGGGCTAGCATTGCGATCTTCATGGTGAGAACCCCAGTATCAAATAAGACGAAGCGGACGCCGAGACGCCCTCAACAAAGGTAGATCATCAAGATTCGGCCGAATGGATCAACGTGGGTCCGATGGGATCCCCGGCGAGATACGACCGGCCTGGATTGACGATCAATCGCTGCGTGCGAAGCGCTGTTCTCCCGACGATCATATCGAACTTCATATTTTCGCGGTCCGCGAGAGAAATCTCTATCAGCCAGGCTCGTTTACCGAGAACCATTGTCGTCTTGATGATCGGACGCGTCTCCGCCACGCCTCCCGTGTTCTTGATGTCGCGGACGTCCTCGAGCTTCGCCTCGTAGCGCACTTTCGATCTTCGGCCAGCGGCAGGGAGGGTGAAGCTTATCCAATGTTGGCCGTCGCGTTCAAATCGCTGCATGTGGTCGGTGTTCAAGGCGGACGTCCGCGCGCCCGTATCGATTTTTGCACGCATCGACGCGATCCCCAGTTCGGGCAAGGCAACGTGTTCGCGCCAACCGATCTCGTGGCCGTCGAGGCGTTTCGAACCAAGGGAACGTTGCTTCATCACAAGAGGTCCTTGCCGCAACCGGCGTCCACGAGATCAGTGCAGCTTACTGTCTTGCCGCTGAACAGGAAGTGGCAAGGAGCCGAATCGACAGCTGCGGGAATGCGCACACGCGGGCGGAGCACGGTCTAATCTCCCTGCCAGATCTCGCGCAAGACTTCTTGCATATGATCTTCAAGGCCTCGCGCCAGCTTCTCGGCATCGGCTGCGACGGCCTCGATCTCCCTTCGGCGAGGCGTGTCGGCGAAGGGCTGTGCGGCGCTGCGCAGATACTCCGCAGCCTCCAGAATCTTTCTGTGCGCTACCCGAACCTCCTCCAGATAGGTTTCTCTGTTCATTGGGGCCAGACCTCTTCGAGCTAACCGTCATCCGACGCAGTGGAAGCGCGTGCTGAGGAGGCCCTCACGGGGGATTGCCTCCTTCACAGTCCGGCAACGCCTGATATCAAGCCTTTTTGGGAAGGTGGCGGACCATTGGTGATCCGCACCCATCCGGTTAGACTGAAATTACAGGAGCCCAAGGGTAGGATCGATGGCCGACTTGGTCAAAACGTTCAGTCTTGCGATCATGAGGTGGCTTCTCAAAGCGCTGCTCGCTATTGCCGTACTCGGGCTCCTGCTATGGGGCGCTTTGGCAGCCTATGTGCACTGGACCTACGAGCGTCACGTCAAGAACGTCGATATTAGCGTGACCCTTCACCCGGAGGGTGCCGGCGCCATCTGTTCGGATGCCCGAGGCCGCCCGCTCTTCGTCGATATCGTCAACAACTCGGCGAAGACGGTCGAAGAGATAAGCTTCCGATTGAAGGCACGCCGGCAGGGACAAACCGAAAACCTGGCAAGCCGCCGGACGTACCGCAGCGACAGGATGCTGAAACCAGGAGAGACCTGGGGCGGATGTCTGCCTGCCGCCTTGCAGGACGACGTCACTGTCGATCCGCTTGACCTCGACTGGAGCGTGGGCGGACGCATCGTCACGTTCCAATAGCCGCACAGCCCGAGCGGGCAACGGTGCCGATGCCAGTAAAAGATGCCCAGGCCTTACCCGCCGTCTGGCGCATCTACATCTGGCGATTGAGTTCCGCTCTGCGGCGCGCCGTCGCGAAAATGCACGTCGCGTTGCGGGAACGGAATGCTGATCCCGGCGTCGCGCAAGGCCGCGAGCATCGCAAAGCGCAGCGCGCTGCTCGTGGCGATGCGCTCACGGACATCACGCAAGAAGACGCGGAGTTCGAAATCAAGAGAACTGTCTCCGAAGCCGGCGAAGTGCACGACAGGAGGCGGGTGCTTGAGCACGCCACGCTGCGCGCGCGCGACGTCCAACAGAGTCGACCGGAGAAGCTCCATGTCCGTGCCGTAGTCGACGCCAATGGGCAAATCGAGGCGGCAGCTCTTGTCGAGGTGCATCCAGTTGACGACCGGATCGGTAATCAGCGTGGCGTTGGGAACGATGACCGATTGTCGGTGGATCGTTTCGATCTCAGTGGAACGCACACTGATTTTTTTGACGGTACCTTCCTCATCGCCGACCCGGATGTAGTCGCCGATCTTGATCGGTCGTTCCGCAAGGAGAATGAGGCCCGAGACAAAGTTGTTGAAGATGCTCTGCAGGCCAAAGCCGATGCCGACCGACAACGCACCGGCGATGATCGCGAGATTGGAGAAGTCGACGCCGAGATACGAGATTCCGGCAAGGGCCGCCAGGACGAAGCCGAGATAGCCGATGCCAATGCGGACCGATTCGTGCAACCCGGAATCGCTCTTCCGTCCGGCGAAAACGCGCCCGGTAACCCAGCGCTGTAAGAAGCGCGTGAGGGCAAGGCCCAGGGCAAATATGCCAAGCGCAATCAATACAGACTGAAGCGAGATCCGTATGGGGCCGAATTGGAAGCCGAAAAACGCCGCCTTGATCCAACTGTGAACCTCGACCCAGTCGAACCGCCAGAACAGCAAGAGAACCGTGATGCCGATTGCGAGGATGGCAATGTCGAGGAACAGGCTCGCGATGATCCGCATCGTCAGGAGAGACGGCGCGTCCATGTCCTCGTCTTCTTCGACGTGTTCATCAATCGCTTGACCGGAGATCACGCTCACGCTTGAGAGGGACTCGGCAGCCAGATGCAGCAGATACATCATCCAAAGGACCCCGGCCGTCGACACGGCGTGGGTCCCGATGAATTGTGCAAGAGACTCGTAGCCGAGCAGCATGGCCAGCAGGATTGCGCCGGTCAGGACCGCAAAGAAGGAATACAGCCAGGCCCGCCAGCCTTTGAGAGCAGCTTTGCGAATCTGGGGCCCTCTGTGAATGACCCAGAGAACAGAGGCAAGGAGGAGGCCGCATAGGGCCGCGAACAGCGCGGAGCGGAAGACCGAGACCTGATAGGGTGTAAAGACGATCAGGTCCTTCAACACGAACAGTTTATCGAGCAGCCAGACGACGACCAAGGCCCACAGCAAGACGGCCACACGCCTGGCAACCGCATCCGTTGCGGGTACGATTCGCAGCGCGCTGGCTTCCGGAACGAGCGTCTCACGCACGAGGGACGCGAGGAGAGTAGCCCAGGCTATCGAGAAGAGCGTTTGTGGGAGGAAGGCGTCGACGGACGGCGCGGCCAGTTCCGACGATACGGCGATCAGGGCGAATGCGGCGAGGGCGGCCCACACAGGCACGCATGTTCGCAGAACGGCCTTGATGACCTCGACGCCCCGGCTCTGGATGCTGGGCGGAGGTCCCGTCTCCGAGGTCGCGGCCGCTGGTGCCAGTCGGCGGATAAAGCGGTTGGCAGCATAGGCGGCGAAGAACGGCGCGACCAGCAGGAGGGCGAAAACCAGGGGCCCTTTGTTCCAAGCTTCCGCAATCCGGCCTTTCGCCTCCTCGAAAATGCGCCCGAACTGTTGGGGCAAGCTTGCCAATGCCGAGGGGAGCACCGAAGAGTATAAATTGGGGACCGGCCGAAATAGCGAGTCGGTGAATCGCTCACGACGCACGTCATTGGCCTGATCGATGACCTGGCTGGCGCGTACGAACAGGACATCCGCCTGTTTGAGCTTGCCGTCGAGGTCCGCAACGTCTTCCTCGAGCCGGGATCGTTGCGCCGCGATCTCGTCGCTCTCGCGTGGCGCTCCGTCTTCGGGAACTGGGCCGAGCTTGTCCAAGCGCTCACGTGTGTCCTCGAGAATCGGCCGAAGCTTCGCGCGTTGGACGACAATCTCCTCACGGAGCTTTTCGAGCTCGTCAGGGATCTCCCGCAGTTCCTCGTCTGTCGTCGACGGGTCGGCAATCTCCTTCTCCGTGGCTTCGATTTGGGTTTGCCACTTATCAAGCAATTCGCTGAAGGCCGAGGCTTCCGGATTGGCGGCGTTCGTTTCGGTGACGGGCGCATCGGCCACCTCGGTCGTATCTGTCACATCGGCCGGCTCGGGCACGTCTTGAGCATGAGCGAGCGGAATCGCAGTCAGCCCGAGCAAAAGGCCGAAGACCGCCAGCGGTCGCAAGAATTTATTGGTTTGCCCTAAGCGTGGCACTGTCGTTGGGTCTCCTAGGCAAGCAGTCGTCGAAAGCCTCCAATGGGCTTCCGAGGCAATTTTTTCGGCTGACGTTCAGCCACGACAATGCGGAGGATTAACGGCAGACGGGCTCGGAAATCGGTCCGTTCTTAAGCCGGATCCCGCCGAAGGTCCGCTTCTGGCTACGCTCTCCGGGGCGGGCCGAGCGGGGCGCCGTCAGTCGGCGTGTCTCCTGATGAACGCCAGATAGGCCCCGTAGAGGAGCGTCGCGACCAGGGCGTTCAACAGATCGAACTGGTACCAAATGGGTCCTTCGGGATCGGTCCATCGATACAAGGCGTCGGTGATCGGACCGTAGAACAAGATCGCCATGCCAAGCCCGAAGCAGATCAGCTGGACGAGCAACCGGCGCCCGGAATAGGGCAGGCCAACGGCGCCGAAAACGCGTCCCCAAATCATGTAGAGGATCACGAACACGCCCATCGCCAGCAGCGCATAGACAAGGTAGAGCGCCGGTGCCGAGGTGATGTCCCAGGACGCTCTCAGGGCCAGATTCACTTCGATGAAATCCGCGATAAGGGTGCTTACGGCTGCAAAAATGAAAAAGACGATGGCGTTCCGGTAAAGGTTCGGACGCCGAGCCATCGGCCGCGAGCCGTCGGCCAGTTCGAGCGCGGCATCGAGCTGTTTCCCGCATTCGCTACAGAACTTGTCGTCATCGGCGATGGTCGCGTTGCAGCTTGGGCAGACCTGGGCCATCGAAAATCGGTGCTCCTAAGACACTTGGGTTGCGTTGGCGGGCGTCAGACGGTGTCGCCGCAAGGCTTGTGACGAAAGCCTCGTTGTCGAACGTAAGCCGGCACGGCCTCGCCCCCCTGGATCACGCTATCATCAAAACATTGCGGGCCGCCGTCAACGTGCGGTGCAAGGGGATGTTCGGGATGCATCTTTTTCCCACGAGGCTGAGGCTCTGCCGGCACCCGCTTTCGTGGACTTTGCGGCGGCCGGCGGCCGATCAGGATGGCGCCTCGAGGCTGATGGCGTCGGTCGTCCAGGTATCGGCGGCGTTCCGGTCGGTCCGGTCGATCCAGACCTCGGGCGGGGAGGCCGTCGCGGCTCCAAAGAGGGTCGCGAAGGCGACCTCTGCTGCATCACGGCCAACTCCGATGCGAACCAGCCCGTCGAGAGCCGCCTGCCGGGTGGGGTCGAAGAGCCACCAGCGGTCTCCGAGATACGCCTCAAAGACCGCGTGAAAATCCGGAGGCGCGAGGCCGAATGCGTAGCACGTGACGTACCGCGCAGGGATACCCAATGCCCGGCAGAAGGTGATTCCGAGATGGGCGAAATCGCGGCATACGCCAGAGCGCTTCATGATCGTCTCCGCCGCCGTGGTCTCCGCGTCGCTGCTTCCCGGTATGTAGGCGATGTGATCGTTGATCCAGTTGCAAATCGCGCTGACCCGTTGGTGGCCCCGCGGCAGCTGACCGAACTCGGCCTGTGCGAACCCGGCGGCTCGGTCCGAGGGCACGAAGCGGGTGGGCAGCAGGTAGGGCAATAGCGCAAGCGGGAGGGTCCCCACCGGCACTTCGGGTGTCGTTTGCGGATCGGCGCGCACGACCTCGAGCTCGAGTTCCGCCTCGTATCGCAGCGAAAACGGGCCCGGCGTGGCCGAGACGCGCATGTAGCGGTTCCTCGTGTCCGGTGTGTCGTAGAACTCGCGATCGGCGTTGGGATTGAGCGTTACAGTGTCCTGCAAGTTGGCGTTTGCCGCTAGGCGTGCGGCTTCGACGTTGAAAACGAAAACGGTATCAGCGGTAACTTGGTAGTTGAGTTGGCAGCCGAGCTTGACGGTCATCTGTGTCGGGTTCCTCGGGATCCGGTCGTCGGCTCCCCGTCCAGCGTCACGTGCAGCGGTTCGTTCGTTTCAAGCCTCAGGCCGGTGACTTGCCGATAGTGGATATGCTCGTTTTGAGGATGGGTGGGGTCGTTCAACTCATCCAAAAGAGACCGAATCGAATCCGGGGATGGGTCGGTGATCAGCGCAACGTCGAGCAGGCCGTCGGTCAGGTTTGCCCGCGGTGCGACCTCGAATCCGCCGCCGGCGAAGCGGCCGTTGCCGACCAGCATCATCAGGAAACGGGTCTCCACCGTCTCGCCGTCCGGAAGGATCAACCGCCCGTCCCGGGACTCGGCCTGAAAGGCACGCACCAGTCCCATGATGGAGTAGGCCGCAGCGCCCAGGACCTTTTTCAGGTCATCCGGCGTGGTGGCGGTGACCTGTGCCCCGAAGCCGATGCTGGCTGTGTTCACGAAATAGCTGTCGTTCATTTGCCCGACATCGATCCTTGTCGACCGTCCAGTGCATGCGAGGGCGAGTGCCGCGCGCAGATCGCGTGCATCAATGCCGGCGCTCTTTGCAAAGTCGTTGCCCGTGCCCACCGGAAGGAGCCCGAGCGAGACCGTCTTTGGTGCGCCGGTGCTCATAAGCACATCCACCGCGGCGTTGAGGGTGCCGTCACCGCCGCCGACAACGATCCGGCTGGCGCCTTTGTCGATCGCCTTCACGATGCGTTCTTTGAATGCGTGGGAGGTGGACGGTGCGCGCACGTCGAGATCAATGCCCGCTTGGCGTAACTCTTCCACCGCGGCCGCCACATCCGGCTGGGAGAGCTGATCCTCGCGCGCCAGCAGGCACACACCAGGACTATCGGTCGGCATTCGGGCTCGCCTCCGGCGCACGCTGACACTTGCCTGTGGAAGCACAGAGAAACTCTACACAACCCAAACGCTCCGCAAGCAGCGCCCGGCGGGCCGCCGGCCACGCACGTCGAAGACGGCCCCGCGCGCGGAGACCGCCTTCGACGCTGGTGCTCGTCCGCCTACATATCCTTCTTGTCGGAGGCTCCTGACATGTCATCCGACTCTGACTTGTCGTCCATCTTCTTTTCCGGCTCGGCCGGTGTGCCCGACATGTCCTTCGTTGTGGCCGCATCGGCGCTTACCCAGCCCTTCGAACAGCCCTTCTTCCACTCTTCGGCAGAAATCTTAGCATCGTCGGACGTATCAACCATTTCGAAGTTGAGGATGAAGGGTGTGGCCTTATCCTTCGACAGCGTGTCGCCATCGGGCCCTGCCATTTCCCACGCCTTCTGACAAGCGTCATCGGAAAGGACCTTTCCGGGGCGTCCAGACGGATCGGGTTTCATCGTGCCCTCGGGGACGGGCGCGCCGCCGCCTGCGATGGCGTATGTGGAGGCGGTCAGAAGAATTGCGGTTGCTAATGTCGGTACTCGCATGGGGGGTCTCCTCATTCGATGTTTGGGGGATGAACGTGTTCGTTCTTCGCCAAGCCGGTCTTGCCGGCTCTTACGATGCAAACACGTCATGCGGTCCGATGTTCCGTGACGGGTATTCCCGCGGAACCTGAACGATCGAAAATTTGCGGTTGGGCTGGAGCGAGCCGCTAGCCGAGCTGTTCGATCTTGAGGCGGGCGAGGTCCGAGAAAGCGCCTTCCGGATATTTCTGCAGATACGACTGGAACATCTCCGCCCTGTCGCTCTCCTTGATGCTATCCCAATATGCGAGTTCCACGGGGTTCGCATCCGGGAGCGCCGGCTCAGCGTCCTTTTCGGACAAGGCCTTAAGCCGCTCCGCCGCCAAGGTGGCGAACGCGCCTTCCGGATACTTTTCCAGATAGGCCTCGAACTCGGCAGCGACATCGCCGTCCCGAATGCTGTCCCAAAACGCCAACTCATACTCTGGCGGTTCGAGGGGCTCGAAGTCCGGCACTTCCGAGTTGGAATCGCTGTTCTCAGACATGAGTGGTTCTCCGTCCTCGAAGACGATGCGGTAGGCCCGCACCGGCTGCGCGATGTTCTTGACGAACTGTTCGCCGAGATCCGCATAAACGTAATTCGTCAGCTTGCGTACGTATTCATGAACGCCGCGCGATACGCAGACACCGTCCGGCTCGGACAGGGATTCAAGGCGCGCAGCGACGTTCACGCCGTCGCCGAAAATGTCGGCATCCTTGACCATGACGTCGCCAACGTTCACGCCGATACGGAAGGACAGGCCGCCACCTTCGCCTTCAGTCGCGTTAAGCCGGACGATCTGCCGCTGAATCTTCACCGCGCACTCAACGGCGTTCACCGCGCTCGCAAACTCTGCAACGACGCTATCTCCCGCCGTTCCGGTAATCCTGCCGGCGTGGGCTTCGATCAGTTCATCGATCAGCTTTCGGCGCGACGTCAGAAGCTGCAGCGTTAGCTCCTCGTCATGCTCCATGTGCGACGAAAACCGCACCACGTCCGCAGCCAATATGCCGACGAGCTTTCGTTCAATGCGTGGTGACGTGGGTACCGGTTCCATTAGATCTTTCGAAAAGCGGGACATCTGCTTTATCCTCGCAGGACCTCTTACTGACAAAGGACCTCGTACTAACAATTCCGTGCTGTGGCTCTTGTTCCGGCCGCCCGGATTTTCGAGGGAACATGACAGTGTCTCCGATGTTTTCAGCTTATCGAACTAGACCGCAAGGAGATTCAACATCATGAATTGGGACCAGATCGAAGGAAACTGGAAACAGCTGCGTGGCCAGGCCCAGCAGAAATGGGGCAACCTGACCAATGACGATCTCGACGTCGTCGAAGGCCGCCGCGATGAGCTGATTGGCAAGATTCAAGAGCGCGATGGCGTGGCGAAAGAGGAGGCCGAGAAGCAGGTCGACGACTGGATGAACAGCGTTTCCTAGCGGCGAACAAGCCCTCCCCCTAAATCTCAGGGTGGCCCTCAGGGGCCACCCCTTTTTGTGCGCGGCCCCGACTGTGCCGGTGCCTGTCATTGCGTTCGGGAGCCTCTTCGTGACAGCGCCGCGCGGGTTGAGCCCAACCAATAGAGCGCGCCGATCCATGCTCTTCTCCATAGAAGGCCGCCGTCCGCGTCAATCCGCCGCCGCAGGAGTTCGCGTGCATAGGCGCGCTTCCGCGACTTCAGCTCGGGGTCCAGAAGAGCCGCGCGCAACTCGCGATCGTTGAGCCGTTCCATGGCCGTTGCCTCGATGGGCCGGAGACTATCGCCTGGCCACGAGGAAACCCGCGGCGAGGGCGATCATGACCAAGGGCAGGGGCCCGACTTGCCGTGTGGCGGCCGAAGCCCCTTTGTCGACGATGCGGGCGACTTCGGCGGGTGCGGCGAGGGCGCTCGTCTCCTTGCGACCTTTGCGGTCAGCCAGCGGCAGGGCGGCCAGCACCAGCAAGCCCAGCGCCAGCAAGCCGCCCCCGACAATGCCGGCGGCCTCGAGGGGGCTGAAACCGGCGAGGTCGGTCAGCGCGTAATAGCCTGCGACGAGACCAAAAGCACAAGCAAAGAGAAGGAAGACTGCCGCAGCGGCGATCAGCGCCGCCTTGCGCACGTATGAATTGATCGTGCCTTCGATGCGCTGCTTGACGTGAGAGATCAGTGTAAGGATCATCGTCGTTGGGGTCTACCGGCGCATGAGGGCGCCGATCACCAATCCGAAGCCGACCGCAAGCGCAATGGCCGTCAACGGATTGCGCTGAACAGCTTGTTCCGCCTGGTGGACGCCTTCAGCCGCGCCTTCCTGCGCGCGGTCCAAGCTTTCGCCTGCGAGGCTCCCGACCTTGGCCGCCATCGTCTTCATCTCGGACTGGATTTTCTGGACCTCGCCGACGAGCTTGTTGATGTGCTCCTGCGCAGCAGCGCTAACGGCGTCTGACGTTGAATTAGCCATGGTGTCTCCCCTTCTGATGTCTGTCTTGGGAACACCGGCTTAGCAGGATTGTTCCCATGGTGGGAGAGGGGTGTGAGCGCGCCCCGGGACGTGTCATGCGCTCATGCGCCACCGGCAACAGCTCCATGTCCGCCGGTCCACCGGCGAGACTTTTGAGACAAAGTTCTGTAAGCCATCATCATGAGCAACGGTCGGCCCTCTCTGTTTACGGATATTGTCTTGCTCGCGGGGCTGTTCGCCTTTGCCCATCAACTGGACCGCTCCCATCGAAGCCATCGCGGTCAAGCTGCCGGTTCCATTTCGGACGAGAGTCTGTTGCGTCCCTCTCAAGAGCCCCTTGGAGTCCAGAAGGGTCGCATCAATCAGCCCGGACGTGGCCGGTCGGCGTCGTCTCCAACAGGCATTCCGGGCAAGGGCTGGATGGA
>JARRPE010000059.1:0-7329 GCA_037383205.1 Methyloceanibacter sp. | reverse complement strand
CTGTCGTATGCGGCTATTCAGACGAGCTGGGTGACGCCCAACCTGCAGGCGCCGTCCATTCTCCCGCCGTCTCCGCCTCCACGCGCTTAACTCTCCGCAGCTTGAAACGCACATCCGCTCCGCGCCCGGACTCCGTTTGCGCGTGAGTCTGTGCACGGAAGTCTCCTGCGCCTGGAGCGCAAGGGGCGATGCAACGACTATTGGAGAGGCGCATGATGACGCGTCTGACGAGCGCCGTGATGTTGGCGCTGGGACTCTTGGCGGGAGCCGGAGCCACATATTGGTATTTGAGCGCCACGGCCGACGAAAGACCGGCGAAGATGTCGATGGCCGGAGACGAGGGCGCGAACTCCGAGCGCGAAATCCTCTATTACCGAAACCCGATGGGCCTTCCGGACACGTCCCCCGTTCCGAAGAAAGACTCCATGGGCATGGACTACATACCGGTCTATGCGGACGAAGACGCCGATGACGGCTCGGTGTCCGTCAGCCCCGGCAAGGTGCAGCGAAGCGGTGTGCGCACGGCAAAGGCGGAGAAGCGGGTCGTCTCGCGTGACGTCCGCGCCGCCGGGGCGGTGGAGCACGACGAGTCGTTGCTGACGGTCGTGACGGTCCGGTCGGACGGCTATATCGAAGATCTCTATGTCGACAAGACCGGCCAGGAGGTGAAGAAAGGAGAACCCCTGTTCCGCTTCTACAGTCCGCAGATTCAGCTCGCGCAGGCGGATCTTCTCGTTGCCTTGCGCGCGCAAGGACGCGGACGCCGCGATCTCGACGGTGCGATCCAAAAGATGCGCAATCTTGGCGTGCCGCAGAGCCGCATCGAGGAAGTACAAGAGTCCAAGGACAATCCGCGCACCTTGGACTGGCCTTCGCCGACGACTGGCGATGTGACCTCCAAGAGCGCGATCAACGGCCAGTTCGTCGAGGCGGGCGAGGAGTTGTTCCGCATTGCCGATCACACGCGCATGTGGGTGATTGCGGAGGTTGCGGAAGCGGATATCGGTGACATCGCGGTCGGGACGCCGGTGACCGTCACCTTGCGGGCCTTTCCCAACGACCCCATCGAGGCGGAAGTGGGCTTCATCTACCCTGAGATGCGAAAGCTCGAAACGCGCACGATTCCCGTTCGCATCGTCGTGTCGAACGAAGACGGGCACATCAGGCCCGGCATGTATGCGGACGTGGTGTTCCACCCGGGTGCAAAGACGGGCCCCGTCCTTACGGTCCCGGCAAGCGCCGTGATCGACAGCGGAACAAAAAAGACGGTCCTCATTGCCAAGGGCGATGGAAAGTTCGAGCCGCGTACGGTGAAGCTCGGGCGGCGCGGCGACGGCTATGTCGAGATATTGAAGGGCGTCGCCGAGGGCGACGAAGTCGTCACGTCCGCAACCTTTCTGATCGACTCCGAAAGCAATCTCAAGGCCGCGCTCCAAAACCTGGAACATGAGGAGGCGGTACAATGATCGCGAGCATCATTCGATGGTCGGCGCGGAACGTCGTCCTGGTCGGCATCGCCACGGTGTTTGTGACGTTGATCGGCCTTTATGCGGTTCAAAAGGTGCCCCTGGATGCGATCCCCGATCTGTCGGATGTGCAGGTCATCGTCTACACGGAGTATCCGGGGCAGGCGCCGCAGGTTGTCGAGGATCAGGTCACCTATCCGTTGACAACGGCCATGCTGACTGTGCCGAAGGCGCGCACCGTACGCGGCTTTTCGTTCTTCGGCGTGTCGTTCGTCTACGTCATCTTCGACGATGGCACGGACGTCTACTGGGCGCGGTCACGCGTGATGGAATCGCTGAGTGCGGCTGTTGGAGATCTGCCCGCTGACGTAACTCCGGAACTCGGCCCCGATGCGACGGGCGTCGGCTGGGTCTACCAGTACATTCTGAAGGGCAAGGATCAGAGCCTCGCGGAACTGCGGACGCTTCAGGATTGGTATGTGCGCTATGGTCTGTCCCAGGCGCCGGGGGTTGCCGAGGTCGCGAGCGTCGGCGGGTTCGTCAAGCAATACAGCGTTGTTGTCGATCCCCGCCGGCTGCAATCACTCGGTATTCCACTGTCCAAAGTGACGAGCGCCGTCCGCGACAGCAACATGGATGTGGGCGGACGTACGCTCGAATTGTCCGAGCGCGAATACATGGTGCGCGGCCGCGGCTACATCGAGAGCCTCGATGACATCGAGTCCATCGTGCTCAAGAACGATACGGGTGTTCCTGTGCTGCTCAAGGACGTCGCACGCGTCGAGCTGGTGCCGGACGAACGCCGCGGTCTGTCGGAAGTGAACGGCAACGGAGAAGCCGTCTCGGGGATCGTTCTGCAACGCTACGGCGCGAACGCACTCACCGTGATCGACGGCGTGAAAGAGCGCCTTGCCGCGATCGAACCCAGCCTGCCGGAAGGCGTCACCGTCGAGACCGTCTACGACCGGTCGGCGCTGATCTACCGGGCAATCGATACGCTGAAGCGCACACTGATTGAGGAAAGCCTCATCGTGGCTCTCGTCTGCGTCGTCTTTCTCATGCATGCGCGCAGCGCGCTGGTGGCGATCATCACGCTGCCGCTCGGCGTGCTGATTGCCTATATCTGCATGTGGGCCTTGGGTTTGTCCTCGAACATCATGAGTTTGGGCGGTATCGCCATCGCGATCGGCGCCATGGTGGATGCCTCTATTGTCATGATCGAGAACGCCCACAAGCGGCTCGAACATGCGCCGCCCGGAAAGTCCCGCGCCGAGGTTATCGTCGATGCGGCCGTCGAGGTGGGACCCGCTTTATTTTTCAGTCTACTGATTATTACGGTTTCCTTCCTGCCGATCTTCGCGTTGGAGGCGCAAGAAGGGCGCTTGTTCAAGCCCCTGGCCTATACGAAGACTTTCGCCATGGCAGCGGCGGCCTTCCTGTCCATCTTCCTGGTCCCGGCGCTGATGATCTTATTCGTGCGCGGACGCATCATGCCCGAACACAAGAATCCGCTGAACCGGGCCCTGACGTGGCTCTACCAGCCCGTGATCGCTTTTGTCCTGCGCTTCAGAGTCCTCACGATACTGCTCGCGGTTGCCGTGGTGGGGGCCACGTTCTGGCCCGCGTCGAAGGTCGGCAGCGAGTTCATGCCGGCCCTCAACGAGGGCACGCTGTTCTACATGCCGACGACGTTGCCCGGCGTCTCCGTAACCGAGGCGAGCAAGCTGCTGCAGACCCAGAACAAGATCATCAAGAGCTTCCCAGAAGTCGAATCCGTATGGGGCAAGGCGGGCCGCGCGGCGACGGCGACGGATCCCGCGCCGATGAGCATGTTCGAAACGGTGATCAATCTGAAGCCCGAAAGCGAATGGCGCGATGGCATGACCATCGAGTCCCTAACGGCGGAAATGGACAAGGCCTTGCAGTTTCCGGGCGTTTCGAACTCCTGGACCATGCCGATCAAGGCGCGAACCGACATGCTGTCGACGGGTATCCGCACGCCGGTCGGCATCAAGGTGATTGGCCGTGATCTCGGTGAGATGGAAAAGCTCGCGCGCAAGATCGAAGCGGCGGTGCGGGACGTGCCGGGGACGACGAGCGCCTATGCCGAACGGGCGACCGGCGGCTACTACATCAATATCGACCCCGACCGTGCCCGCCTTGCGCGCTACGGACTGATGGTTGGCGACGTGCAGTCGGTCATCGCGACGGCGTTGGGGGCAAATGCCGTCACGACGACGGTGGAAGGGCGCGAACGGTACAAGGTCGCCGTCCGCTATCCGCGCGATTATCGCAACGACCCGCAGGCCATCGCAAACGAGGTGCTGATTCCGACGCCGGCGGGCGGCACCGTGCCTTTGGGCGAGGTGGCGACAGTCAGTGTCGCGCAAGGGCCTTCAATGATCCGCACGGAGAACGCGCAACTCGCGCTCTACATCTTCGTGGATTTTCGCGACCGGGATATCGGCAGCTATGTCGCGGATGCGCAAAAAGCCGTGGCCGAGAACGTGGATTTCCCTACCGGCTATTACGTGACCTGGAGCGGTCAATTCGAATATTTGCAGCGCGCAGAAAAGCGGCTGGAGATTGTCATGCCGCTCACCGCTCTCGTGATCTTCGTGCTGCTGTATCTCAATTTTGGGCGCTTGACCGAGACACTCATCGTCATGCTGTCCGTACCTTTCGCACTGGTTGGCGGCGTCTGGTTCATGTGGTGGCTCGATTTCAACTTCTCGGTGGCGGCCGTGACCGGCTTCATCGCGCTGGCCGGTGTCGCCGCGGAGACGGGCGTCGTGATGTTGATCTATCTCGACAGCGCCTTGAAGCAGCGAATCGCTATTTGCAAAGAAGAGGGCCGGGCATTCGGCCCGGACGATCTTCACGCGGCCATCGTTTCCGGAGCCGCCGGGCGCGTGCGGCCGAAGATCATGACGGTGGCCGCGATCATGGCAGGTCTACTTCCCATACTGTGGGCCCACGGCGCCGGCAGCGAGGTCATGCAGCGCATCGCCGTTCCGATGATCGGCGGCATGGCCTCATCCACGCTTCTCACCTTGGTCGTGATTCCGGCCATCTACAGTTTGGTCAAGAGCGTCGAGCTGCGACGGAAGGCATTGCACACACAGTCACACGATTCCGAGGTTGCGCCGCACGGGGTGTAGGCGGCATGGTGTCGGGCGTTATGTGAGGTCCCGCCCAAGCTTTTGGCGCATTGTTCTCCTCGCAGCGATTTGGGGGCCATCGAGGGAGGATGCCGGTGCGGAAGGTCTTGGGAATCCTGGTGCTTGTCTTGGGCGTCGCGGCTCTTTGGTGGTACGGCGCCAAGCATCATGCCAAGCGCATTGAACAGACTGTGACGGATGGCGCCAACGGCGCCGTCGCCGCGTCCATTCATGGTGTCGAGACGTCCGTGTCCGGCCGCGATATCGAGGTCAGCGGTCTCGCGGACAGCAAGGCGGAGCGCAGCAAGATTCTCGAGACGCTCGGCATCGTCCAAGGGCGCCGGGTTGTCCGCAATAACATGAAGGTCCTGGAACAGGTCTCTCCCTACACATTCTCGGCGGTGAAATCGGACAAGGGCGTCGCGGTTTCCGGCCATGTGCCGACGGAGGTTGCGCGCGAGGGGATCGCCGTCGTGCTCGACCACGACGCCGCGGAACTCAAACTGGCGTCAGGCGCGCCAGGCGGCTGGACGATCGTTGCCCAGGACGGGCTCAGCGCGCTCATGAAGCTCAACAAGGGGACGCTGACCATGTCGGACAAGTCGCTAACCCTCTCGGGCGAGGCGACGACCCCTGCCGACGGGGAGGCGGCGCTGGCCGAGCTCAAGGACGTGCCGCCCGGCTATACGGTCAAGACGCAGTTCGACTATCTCGACGACGGCAAGCCCGTGGAATTCGAACTCGACTATTCCGCCTCCAAGGGCGCCGCGATAAGCGGCAAGGTTCCGGCCGGACTGACCAACCACGAGATCGCTAGCGCGCTGGGCATCGACTGGGTTTCCGGAGACCCCACCGTCGTGATCTCGGGAGAGTCCGGGCCTTCGCTTGGCGTCTTGAAGACGCTTGCAACCTGGTTGCCGGAATTCGAGACGCTAAAATTGTCGTTCGGGGGCGATGACGATTTCGGCCTGACCGGATACGCGTCTCCAGGTGCGGATATCGAGCTCCTTAAGAAGCGTCTTTCAAACGATCTCGGCAACACCGTCTCTGTGACCGTCGAGGCGGCCAGCGACCTGCCACCGGAGGGCACAAGCCGCAAGAACGCGGCGACGGGCGAGACCGAGGTGATGACATCCGGCTATTGGCTGCCGCAAATGGACTTCGTGGCCGGCTACGGCCAGTGCCGCGACAAGGCCAACGCCGTCCTGTCCCAGCGAGACGTGAATTTCGTGACGGGCTCGGCGCGTCTCGACGCCCAGTCCTTGCGCGTCATCAACGCGATGACGGCGGTTGTCATGCGCTGCGTGGAGGCTGGCGGTCTCAAAGTCGAGGTCGGCGGCCACACGGACAGCCAGGGCGACAGCGCCTTCAACATGGACCTGAGCCAAAAGCGGGCCGATGCGGTGGCTGAGGCCCTCAAGAAGCGCGGCATTCCAGCAGATGCGATCACGGCCACGGGCTTTGGCGATTCCAAGCCGGTGGCGGACAACGACACGGATGAGGGCCGGGCGGCGAACAGACGCGTGACTTTGGCGTTCTCTCAGTAACCGGCCAGGCGACATTAAGGGGGATTTTCAATGTTCAAGAACTGGGGCTTCCTAGTCGGAGAAATATGGTTCCTGATCCTGCTCGCAGCGCTTCTGGGCCTGTTTGTGGGGTGGCTCCTCTGGGGCGGGCGCCGGCAGACTGTTTCGCAAGGGTCCAGCGCCGAGGCTGCGGCCTTGCGCGGCCAACTCGAGGACTGCCGGGCCAGCGCTAAAGAGAAGGACGAGTTGATCGGCCGCCTCCAAGGACGGCTGGATGGCCGCGAAAGCGGAAAGAAAGCTACGCCTGCCATGCCCGCAACAGCGGCCGCTCCTGCGACGTTCGCGGCCGTGACCGCACCGTCCGCCGAGCGTGCGGGCCTGAGCGTCAAGCCCAAGACGCTCGATGCACCGCTTGAGGGCAAGCCCGACAACCTCAAGAAGATCAAAGGGGTCGGACCGAAGCTCGAGCAGCTTTGTAACCGGTTGGGCTTCTGGCATTTCGATCAAATCGCCAATTGGACCGACGAAGAAGTGGCCTGGGTCGATGCCAATCTGGAAGGCTTCAGGGGCCGGGTCTCGCGTGACGATTGGGTCGCGCAGGCGAAGTTGCTCGCCGAAGGTGGGACCACCGAGTTTTCGAAGCGTGTCGAGGCCGGTGACGTTTACGACAAGGACGACAAGTAGAGAAATCGCGCCGCGCAGCCGTGCAAAAAATTCGTCTCTTGTCGACAAGATAGCCGTCCGGCAAAGGCTGGCGCAGAGAACGACTTGAGGGAGGAAGAGCATGACCACAGAAGACGAAGCCTCCAGTCCCAATCCGGATCACTTCTACTCGCCTCAGCAGCGTGCGCTTCAAGACGAGATGCAGACCCGGCCTCTCGCCAACGCCGTGGTCTTTGCCGTGGTCCGCGAGGAACTCGATCCCGAGATGGCGGGATTCATCTCCAGCCGGGATTACTTCTTCCTGTCCACGGTGAACGAGGAGGGCGAGCCGACGGTATCCTACAAGGGCGGCAATGTGGGCGTCGCTCATGTGGCGGATGAAAAGACGATCGTGTTCCCGAGCTACAACGGCAACGGCATGTACATCTCGGCGGGGAATATCTCCGCTACGGGCAAAGTCGGGATGCTGTTCATCGATATGTGTACGCCCCATCGCGTGCGGGTGCAGGGCAC
>JARRPE010000058.1:0-7416 GCA_037383205.1 Methyloceanibacter sp. | reverse complement strand
GAACATTTAATCACGGACAGGGATGGACGAATATTTCCGCTAAGGTGGCGAATTACCGTCACTTTTTGGATAACGATGTACTTACCTGGAGGGGGGAGTGGTGCCGCAAGAGGGATTCGAACCCCCGACCTACGCATTACGAATGCGCCGCTCTACCGACTGAGCTATTGCGGCCCTCTGGTGTGGCCTCGTGCTTAATGCCATTGGCCGCGCGGCGCAAGCGGCCCGCGATGCCGGATGGCCGGTTCCGGCGCCGGAAAATCGAAAACGCGCCTCTAACGGATATGGGCGGAACGCAACCGTTCCAGCGAGACTTCACTTTCGTCTTCGGTCTCGGGTGCAATACCTGGATCGTCCGGCGGCCCCGGCGGGACGAACACCGACGGGCTCGGCTTGCCGTCAGTCGCGTCCGTCTGTGTCTTCTTCGTCTCTGTGCCGCCACCGGAGGAACTGTCTCGGGCGTCACTTTTCTCAGGGGCGACACCGCCATCCGCCTTCGCTGGCGCGGCTTGCGCGGTTTCCGAATCTGCCTTTTCTGTCGTGGCCACGTCGGTACCGGTAGACACCGGCTCGGACACGGCGATCTCTTTCACCATGCCCTCTATCACAGGCGCGCTTTCGCCCTTTGAGTCGTCCTGTGTGGGCGCGGGCTCGTCGTGGGCCTCAGGGGGCAGAACCGGCTGGCTTTCGCGCAGCATGGCGCTGGCATCGCGCGGCGGGCCGGTCCATTCGTCGATTTGGACCGTTTCGTCGGGACGGCCGAGCGCATCCGCCGGCGCTTTCCACTCGAATGCGTCGACGATGCCGGTGACCGGCGACACGGGCAGCCACCGGTCGGAGACGTAGCCGTCGGCAATCCAGGCCCGATCGCGCGGGGCGCGCAGCGCCCGCGCAAGCCATTCGCGCTCACGGCCCTTGTCGCCGCTACCGCCTTCGATCCGCGCCATTAGAGTGCAGATGCGGGCCGACGGCGCATCCTCGAGATAGGGTTGCAGCACCTCGCGCGCCCGATCCCATTCCTGCGCCTCCACGGCGGCCTGGGCGACGGCCACCGCCGCCTCCAGATCGTCCGGGGTCTGCTTGGCTAGATATTCGACGCGCTTCAGGCGGTCTTTGGGCGACAGGCCCGGCTTGGCAAACGCATAGGCCACCGCAAGGCTGGGATGCGGCGACAGCGACCAGGTCCGCAGGATTTGGCGGGACGCGGCGCGTACCTCGCCCTTGGAGGACAGGAGGCGGCCCGCGATTTCGGCCGCCGGCACCAGCGACGGCGCCAGCCGCAAGGCCTCATTGGCCAGGATGAGCGCCTTGCTGGGATCGAAGACCTCGGTCTCGCGCGCCTCGGCGGTCAGCAGCACCGCGCGGCGCCGGTTGGCGACCTTCGAATCCACATGCCCGTTCTGCCGGGCAATCGCCAGCGTGTTCAGGGCATGATCCCAATCGCCGGCGCGCGCCTGAAGGTCGAACAGCGCATTGACGCCCCATGCCAGCTTCGGGTTCCGGTCGACCGCTTGCTGCGCCAACACGATCGCGGCGCTCTCGTCGCCCGCCCGCTTCGCCTCAAGGAAAAGACCGCGTACGCCGAGCAATTCCGTATCGTGGTTGTCGAGCATGCCCTCGAAGGTGCGCCGCGCGGCCGCGTCGTCCCCTTTCAGCTGGGCAGTCTGCGCCTTCAGGAGAGCCGTCAAAGGTTCCTGCGGAAGGGTGCGCTGCGCGACACCCGCATAACGCTGCGCCTGGGCGCGGTCGCCGACCCCGATCGCAACAAGCCCCCGCGTCAAGGCATCGAAGCCCTGCTTCTGCTTACGCTGGCGCATGGTCGCGGCAATGGCCGAGGGCCGGGTCCAGAGATAGCGCAGAATAGCCAACACCAAGACCACGGCCGCGACGAAGATCGCCAAGAAGACCACGCCGATGAAGGCGCTCGTCTCGATCTGATAGCCCAGCCACTCCACCGAGATCGTCCCCGGCCTATCGGCCAGCCAGGCGAGGCCGAGGGCCGCGGCGATTACGAAGAGCGTAAAGAAGAGGATGCGTGTCATCGGCTATTCTGTCTCTTCGTCTGCCGTCGGTGGAACCGCAATCTGAGAGGCGCCGTCGCTTGACGCCAAAGATGCAAGAAGCGCGTCCTGCAGACGCTGCAGGGCCGTGTTCGCGTCGAGGCGCGCGAGCGCATCATCGATCCAAGGTCCGAAGATCTTGGCCTGCGGACCGCGAAGCTTCTCGACTTCCAGGACCGCTTCATGAAGCTTGCCGGCTTCAAGCTTTGCAGCGGCGCGCGCAAGGACCGCATCCGGCCCGGTGCCTTCCGCTTCTTCGCCGATCCGCCTTACCTTGACGAGCGATTGCGCACTTCCCACGAGCCGGTCCAAAAGATCCTGCTCGCCCTCGGGCTCTGTCGCGAGCGCCTGGCCCCGCAACGAGGCGAATGTGGTTGTCAGCATGGGCACGGTCGGGATGCCGGTGTGCTCGTATTCGGCCAACTCTTCGAGGTCGTTCGTGTCGGTCGACAGCGCCGTCATGGCCGCGAGTTCCGGCGCATAGGGGCGGCCGGCATTGACCGCCTCGCGCAGCCCCGAATAGGCGAGCGCGAGACTGGCCTTCCGGGTTTGGGCGTTCTCCGCATCGACCGCTTGCTCCAAAGACGGGATGGTGGTCTCGATCTCGTTCAAGCGCCGCTCCAAGGCGGAGATCTCGGGCTTCAGATTAGACCCCTCCTCGGCGGACATCGTAGCAGCCGTCAACGCCTTGAGCTTCGCATCGATAGCGTCAATGTCCGACTTCAAGGCCGCCAACGTCTCGTCGTCGGCACCTGTGGCCGCGCCGCTGGCCAAGGCGGACTCGACTTCCGACTGGATCTTGGCCTGGATCTGACTGTCGAGACGCTGTTCGGCCTCGGCGATCTGCTGGCTGATGGCTGCGGCGTCGGCAACAGAACCGCCGTCCTTGGCGGCTTCGGCCATCGATTTGAGGCTCGCCTCCAACTGCCCGACTTGCGCCGCGAGGGCCTTGATCTCCGCCGGATCGACGGGCGGCGCCGCTGCGTTACCTGCAGCGGATTCGAGCGCCGCCAGCCGCTCCTTCAAGGCCTCGAGCGCCGCCGCGTTGTCCGGCGTTTTCGGCGCCGACTCGAGTGCGGCAATGCGGGTCTCGATGGCATCCCGATTGGCCTGTTGCGGGTCGCTGATCGGCAAGTATCCCCAAGTCAGCGCCGCCAAGACCGCAACTGCACCGGCAAGCCCCGCCAAAGCATGGGTAAAAAGCGCGCCGATCCAACCGAGCAATCGGCTGCCGAAGGACCGGCCGCTGGGCTCCGATGCCGGCACGGGCTGCGCCTCCGCAGCCGACGAATCGCCGTCCGCATCGCCCGTGCCGTCGCTGTCGGCGCCGTCCTCGTCTTGCGCTCCGCCCTCCGGCTCGTCCGACACGGTTTCATCCGTCCCGGCGGACCCAGCTTCCAGGGCCTCCGCCGTGGCGTCATCCGTCTTGGAATCGTCCAGGTTAGCCTCGGAGTCCTCGGGGCCGGGCTCGACCGAAACCTCCGTGGCCGTGCCCTCGATGGTCGGCGCCGGACGCTTGTCCGTAGAATCGGACCCTGTGCCCTTCTCGTCGAAGGTACCGCTCATCGCATCATGACCTCTGCACTATTGCCAATGTGCTCCCACGCCCATGGACGACAGTTGGGACCGCGCCTGTTCTGCAGCGACAGACCTCTCACGCGCTGGATTCCAAAAGCGCGATGAGATCCTCTTCGCGCGCATATTGCGGCACGCGCGCCTCGACGCCCAGGGGCACGACCGCCTCTGCTATCGCCCGCGACAAGCAATAGCAAACAAGCCCCTTAACGTGTGTGACGAGGCCGTAGCGTTCAACGAGCCGGGCGAATGCGCGTGCGGTCCGCGGCGACAACAAAAGCACACCGTCGATGTCCCCGCGCTTGAGATCATCAACGATCTCGTCGCTCAGTTCCTCGACCGCATGCGAGCGGTACAGAACGACGCGGCGCAAATCGAACCCGTCTTCCTCGAGTGCGCCCTTGAGGTCGAAGGCGACCTTCTCGGCGCCGATATGGATAAGCGGACCGTGGTCGGGATGAACCTCCGTGCAGATGATCGGGGGAAGGCCCGCGCCGGTCCCCGGTCCGATCGTCACCTCGCTGAAGCCGAGCTGCCGCGCGGCCCAGGCCGTCGCCTCTCCGACAGCGAAGAGCGGCAGCTCTGTAGCCTTTTCGCGTTCGGGGTGGGCCCCGAGGGCGCGCAGGGCATTCCGGCTGGTGATGACGATCGCTTGCGCGCCGTTCAAGTTCAGCGGGACATCATTGAGAAACTCGATCTTGAGCAACGGCGCGAGTACCGGCTCATGGCCCATCGCCGTCAGCGTCTCTGCTTCCCTCGTGGCATCCGGCTCTGGTCTCGTTACGAGTAAGCGCATCCGGTCACTTCATGTCAGCATTTCTAGGAACGCCGGGCCGGCTCGGCCGCGCACGTCCTCGCCGGCCTGGCGGCCAATTGCTTCGGCTTCAGTGCCAGGTCCGGATAGTTCAACCTCGTGCCACTCTGCGCCGTCCGGAGAGAGAATCAACCCGCGAAACCGAATTGCGTCGCCCTCGACCGCGGCCAGCCCCGCGATCGGCGTCCGGCATGACCCGTCGAGCTCGGCGAGAAACGCGCGTTCGCAGGTTACGGCGATCTCCGTCGCCGCATCGTTCAGCGGCTGTAGCAATGTGAGCGTCTCCGCATCATCACAGCGTGCAACGACGCCAATCGCACCTTGTGCGACTGCCGGCAGCATATCGTCGACCGCCAGTACCGACGTGGCCTTGTCGGCGAGGCCGAGCCGATCCAGGCCCGCCTTGGCCAGCAGCGTCGCATCGGCGACGCCGTCGCCGAGCTTGCGCAGCCGTGTTTGAACATTGCCGCGAAAATCGATGACATCGAGATCAGGTCGGGCCCGCTTGACCTGGGCCGCGCGGCGCAAGGACGAGGTGCCGACCACGGCGCCGGCGGGCAGCGCCGCCAAGGAATCCGCTACCGGACTGAGAAACGCATCACGGACATCGGCACGCGGCAGGACGGCGGCGAGACACAATCCCTCGGGCAATCGCGTCGGCAGATCCTTCATGGAGTGAACCGCAAGCGCGATGTCGCCCCGGAGCAAGGCCTCGTCGATCTCTTTCGTAAACAGCCCTTTGCCGCCGAAGTCCGCCAGCGGCTTGTCCAGGATCTGATCGCCACTCGTCGAAATGACGCTCAGCGACGCCGCGCCGCGCTCTGGACCGTGATGGTCAGCGAGGCGATCGCGTACGTGCTCTGCCTGCCAAAGAGCGAGCGGACTACCTCGTGTGCCAATGGGAAGAGATGCGGGCAACTTGCGAAAAAATCCTCGCATTAACAAGAGACTGCGCGGGCGACTCAACTGGCGTAGTACCGCATTATTGGACCGTTTCGCCAACCCCTTCAATGTTCGTGACCGTTGGGGGCCGCGGCGACGGCCGGAACAGTCGCACCGCCGCGCTGTTGCATACTAGAATGCTGTCCCTTGGGGACACGGCAACTTTGGGGGCCAGTTACAGCCATGAGCGGCCTACTCGCATTGCTCGACGACGTCGCCGCCATTGCCAAAATGGCCGCGGCGCAGGTCGACGATATTGCCGCGCATGCGGCAAAGGCCACCGGCAAGTCGGCGGGCGTTGTCGTGGACGACGCCGCGGTGACGCCGAAATACGTCACGGGGATCGCCGCCGCCCGCGAGCTGCCCATGGTCGGCAAGATCGCCGCGGGGTCGATCTTCAGCAAGCTCGTGATCCTGCTGCCCGCGCTGCTTTTGCTGCAAGCGTTCGCACCGTGGGTCATCGCGCCGCTGCTGCTGCTCGGCGGCTGTTATCTCAGTTTTGAGGGTGCCGAGAAGATCTGGCACTGGATCCTCGGCCATCAGGAAGCCAAGCGCGACACGAAAAAGCCCATCAGCGCCGCCCATCTCGAGGAGCAGCGGGTCAAAGGCGCCATCAAGACCGACTTCATCCTGTCGGCTGAAATCATGACGATCGCCCTGTCGACAATCGAAGTCGACAACATCTGGACCCGCGCCGTGGTCTTGGCCGTGGTGGCCGTCCTGTTCACGGTGATGGTGTATGGCGCCGTCGCCCTGCTCGTGAAGGTCGACGATATCGGCCTGCATATGTGCCAGGAGGCTCCGTGGCGGTTCCTCCGGTCTTTCGGACGCGGCCTCGTCGTGTCCATGCCCACGGTCCTCAACATCATCTCGGTCATCGGTACGATCGCCATGCTCTGGGTCGGCGGCAGCATCGTGGAGCATAGCCTCCATACGCTGCATGTATCGTGGCCGCACGAGGCGACAGGCTGGATCGTGACGTCACTGATCGGGACCGCCGCTGGCGGCGCGCTCACCTGGATCGTGACGGCATCCGCCCATGCGATTTTCGGCTTCCTGCTGGGGACGATCCTGATTCCGGTGGTGACGGTACTGCTGATGCCGATCGGTGTGCTATTCCCGGAGAAATGAACCGGACACCGCTCACGCTTCTAGGGATCGAAACAAGCTGCGACGAGACCGCCGCCGCGGTCGTGCGCCTGAACGCCGACGGCAGCGGCGAGATTCTGTCCAATGTCATTCGCGCCCAGCTTGACCTCCATGCCGCCTATGGCGGCGTGGTGCCGGAGATCGCCGCGCGCGCGCATGTGGATTTGCTCGAGCCCGCGATCAAGCAGGCCATGGCGGATGCGGCCCTCACGTTCGACGATCTCGATGGCGTGGCCGCGGCCGCGGGTCCCGGCCTGATCGGGGGCGTGATCGTCGGGCTGACAACGGCCAAGGCCATCGCCCTCGGCAGCGCCAAGCCGTTCGTCGCGGTCAACCACCTGGAAGCCCATGCGCTCAGTCCCGGGCTGACGGACACGGTCTACCCGCGGTACCTGCTCTTGCTCGTTTCGGGCGGGCATACGCAGCTTGTCGTCGTGAACGATGTGGGGTCCTACACCCGCCTTGGCACCACACTCGACGATGCCCTTGGCGAAGCCTTCGACAAGGCCGCGAAGCTTCTCGGGCTCGGCTATCCGGGCGGTCCCGAGGTGGAACGCTGGGCCGCGCGCGGGACCCCAACCATCGCGCTGCCGCGCCCCATGGTGGGCCGGCCCGAGCCGCATTTCTCGCTCGCCGGTCTCAAGACGGCATTGCGCCAGGAGGCCATGGCAAGGGTGCCGCTGAACGAACAGGACATTGCCGATCTTTGCGCCAGCTTCCAGGAGGCCGTGGGCGATGTGGTCCGGGACCGTGTCGCGCGGGCCATGGATCTGTTCGAGGACCAGGTCCCTGAAGGCACGGTGTTGACGCTTGTCGCCGCGGGCGGCGTCGCGGCCAACGGACGCTTGCGGGCCGCGCTCGGCGATATCGCGGCCG
>JARRPE010000057.1:0-7420 GCA_037383205.1 Methyloceanibacter sp. | reverse complement strand
GATGAGCTTGGTGCGCGACAGAACGGGGTCCTGACCGATCGCATCCAGAAAGGCCGCGCTGGGGTCGAAGCCGTTGCCATCACGGGCGAGCGCAGGCGCGAGGTCGAACCGGAACCCGTCGACGCCGCATTGCTGGACCCAGTAGCGCAGCGAGTCCATGACGAGTTGGAGTACGCGCGGGTGCGCCAAGTTCATGGTGTTGCCGCAGCCGGTGGTGTCGTAATAGTGCCGTTTATTTTCGTCGAGCTTGTAGTAGGACGCGTTGTCGATACCCTTGAAAGAGAGTGTCGGTCCCAGTTCGTTGCCCTCGGCCGTGTGGTTGTAGACCACGTCGAGCAGCACCTCGATGCCAGCCTCGTGCAGCCGATCCACCGTGGTCCGGAATTCAGCGATCCCGGCGCCCGGCGAGATATAGCGCTCGGCCGGCGCAAAGAATCCGACGCTGTTGTAGCCCCAATAGTTGCTCAGGCCGTGTTCCACCAAATGCCGGTCGTTGACGATCGCATGGATCGGCAGAAGCTCGACGGCCGTCACCCCAAGCTTCACGAGATGATCGATCACGGACGGATGCGAGAGCCCGCCGAACGTACCGCGTAAGGGTTCCGGCACATCCGGATGCAGCGCGGTCATCCCTTTCACATGGGCTTCGTAGATGACGGTCTCATGCCATGGCCGATTGGGCCGGTTGTTCAGCGGCAGATCCTCGGTCCCCGTGACCACGCATTTGGGCATGAAGGGAGCGCTGTCGGTCCGGCTCTTGACCAGGTCTGCGCGTTTGGCACCGATCTGATATCCAAAGAGGCTGTCGTCCCACTGCAGTTGCCCGGCATAGGCTTTTGCATAGGGATCGAGCAGCAGCTTGTTGCGATTGAAGCGGTGTCCGTGACGGGGAACGTAGGGTCCGTGTACGCGATACCCGTAGCGCTGTCCCGGTCCCAACCCCCGAACATATCCGTGCCAGAGCTCGTCGGTGTATTCCGGCAAGGTAATGCGGTCCGTCTCCGTGCCGCTCTCGTCGAAAAGGCACAGGTCCACCCGGGTGGCGTGGGCGGAGAACAGCGCGAAGTTGACGCCCTGGCCGTCGAAGGTCGCGCCAAGCGGAGTGGGCGCGCCGGAATCAAGTTTTAACGACATCGGCGGCTATCCCAGGATTGGAGAGACGGGTAAGAGGCAATCACGCGCCATCCCCGTCCGTCGTTGCGTCGAGTGGTGCGACGAGTTCCAGCGCGGCGCGCAAGGGCGTGGCGAGGTAGACCGGCCGGTTCGTCCCTTCATAGATGATTTCCTCGAACAGCTTGTCCGCAAGGAAGAGCGGCAAGAGCTCGCCGCCTGCGAGATGCGAGCCGCCTGTCGAGTCGTCGCGCGCCATGCCGTAGGAGCGCAGGAAGCGCCGCTCGGCCAGAGACCGCCAGTTGAGGCCCCGCGTCTCGATTTCTTCAAGATGCGTCGCGCCACGCTGACGCTGCCGGTCCACGGCGGTGCGCGCGGCGTAGTCGAATGAGCGCAGCATTGTGGCGATATCACGCGAGGCCGGTGCTTTTTGCCGCCGCTCTTCCACCGGCCGGTCGGGTTCGCCCTCGAAGTCGATGATGTAGACATCGTTCGCGGCGACCAGAATTTTGGCGAGGTGGTAGTCGTTGTGCAGCCGGATCTTGTTGCCACGGGCGATGGCCGGGACCAGCGTCTCCAGACGCTTGATCATGGCATCGCGCAGGGTCAGCAGCTTTTCCGCGAGTTCACGCGTCTCGGCATCGGTCGTTTCCGGCAAGATCTTGAGCGATTCGAAGGCGTCATTTGCCCGCCCGATTGCGCGCTTGAGCCAGTTGTCGAGGTCCGCCGCCGTAACGGGTTCCGGCGCGAATGCCGCATCTTCCGGTTCGGCTGCGGCCAGCGCGCGGTGCAGTTCTCCCGTCCGCCGCCCGATCGTCTCGATCAAGGTCAAGGAATAGGGAAGGCCCCGGCCGTCGGCGTTGCCAGAGACCAGCACGTCCTCCAATTCGCGGTCGAGCGCATCGACCACGACGGACCAGCCGTCGCCCTGGTTGCTGACATATTCAGACGCGATCGCGAGCGCCGTGGGCGTGCCGGCCTCATCGACGTGCTCGAGCGTTCCCAGCAACGCGGGACTGTTGGTGAAGCCCGAGCGCGACAGGAAGTGACCCATCTCGATGCCAGGGTCGATCCCTGAGCGAAGGCGCCGCTCCATCTTCAGCAGAACTTTGTCGCCGAGTGTGCGAACCGTGTGGGCGTGCTCGCCGGTCGCTACGCGCCGGACCTCGAGCGGCTCCGACATGTCCAGCGCACGGAGCTTCTCCGTTGCGCCGAAACGGAAGGTGCCGCCGACGGCCGGCAGGGTCGAATGGGTGCGCATGGCGTTGAGCAATGCACGCGGAAAGGTCGTGCCGTGCGCCGCGTCGAAGACGATGCCGGATTTCGGGCCCCGGCGGATCTTCCCGACCACATAGGGCAGGAGCGGATTGTCCTGGCGCAGCCCTTCCTCGCCCCAGGCCAGCTCCAGCGGAATGAGGTAGCGTTGCGCTTTCCCATCCGCCAGCGCCACGTTCCCCAACAGAAGAAGGAAGCTCTCGTCGCCTTCTTTCGGAATTTCGCCGAGGCGCTCCGGCGTCACATGCGTGATCCGGGCGTCTTTCGGACCGAACCAACGTTGCCGCGCCACATAAGTCGGCAGCATGTCCTGTACGATGCGATCGATGCGCGCACTGTCGCTTCGTTGGCTCTCTACAAGCATCCATCCTTTGCCGAGGATGAACGTCTCAAGTTCGGGCAGCGACTCCGGTTCCTGTTCGGGGTGCGAGGCAAGTTGAGCCGGGTCGGCGAGCATGAACCAGTAGAAGCCGTAGGCCGGCAAAGTCAGCAGATAGGGCAGGGTGCCGATCGGCGGAAAAGCAGACGCGCCGGTGAGCTCGACAGGAACCTTTCCACGCTGGCTGGCGAGATCCAGTTCCACGGCCTGCGCCGACCGGGAAAGATTGAAGACACACAGGATGACCTCGCCATCGCGTTCGCGCAGATAGGCCAGTACCTTCCTGTTCGCGGGGCGCAGGAAGGTCATATCGCCATTGCCGAAGGACCTGTGCGTCTGCCGGACCGCGATCATGCGCTTCGTCCAATTGAACAGGGAGCTCGCATGCGTCTGCTGTGCTTCCACGTTCACGGTCTCATAGCCGTAGATCGGGTCCATGATCGGCGGGAGGTAAAGGCGCTGCGGATTGGCGCGCGAGAAGCCGCCATTGCGGTCCGCGGACCATTGCATCGGTGTGCGTACGCCGTCGCGGTCGCCAAGATAGAAATTGTCGCCCATGCCTAATTCGTCGCCGTAGTACAGAACGGGCGTGCCGGGCATGGATAGCAGCAGACCGGTGAGCAGCTCGATCTTGCGCCGGTCGTTGTCGAGGAGCGGCGCGAGCCGTCTGCGGATACCGAGATTGAGCCGCGCCCGTTCGTCGGTGGCATAGGTCTCCCACAGATAGTCGCGCTCCGAGTCGGTGACCATCTCCAGCGTGAGTTCGTCGTGATTGCGCAGGAAGATGGCCCATTGGCAATCGTCCGGAATCGGCGGCGTCTGGCTGATGATGTCCGTGATCGGGTAGCGGTCCTCGCGCGCCAGGCCCATAAAGATGCGGGGCATGAGCGGGAAGTGAAACGCCATGTGGCATTCGTCTCCCTCGCCGAAATACGGGCGCGTGTCCTCAGGCCACTGATTGGCTTCGGCCAGCAGCATGCGATCCGGATAGCGTTCGTCTATCTCCTGCCGGAAGCGCTTGAGGATTTCGTGCGTCTCGGGGAGATTCTCGTTGTTGGTCCCGTCGCGCTCGATGAGATAGGGAACCGCGTCGAGCCGCAGGCCGTCGACACCCATGTCGAGCCAGAAGCGAAGGACACGGAGGATATCGGACAGTACGCGCGGATTGTCGTAGTTCAAGTCTGGCTGGTGAGAATAGAACCGGTGCCAGAAATAGGCTTTGGCCACCGGATCCCAGGTCCAGTTCGACTTTTCCGTATCCAGGAAGATAATCCGGGTGCCGGGAAACTTCTGGTCGGTGTCGCTCCAGACATAGTAGTCGCGCCAGACGGATCCGGGCTTCGCTTTGCGCGCCCGTTGGAACCAGGGGTGCTGGTCCGACGTGTGGTTGACCACCAGCTCGGTGATGACCCGAATGCCGCGATCGTGCGCGGCCGCCACGAATTGGCGGAAGTCGCGCATCGTGCCGTAGGTCGGATTGATCGACGTATAGTCGGCGATGTCGTAGCCGTCGTCGCGCAGGGGCGAGGGGTAAAACGGCAGCAGCCAGACAGCGGTTACGCCAAGGTCCTGGAGATAGTCGAGTTTTGCGACAAGGCCCTCGAAATCGCCGATTCCGTCATTGTTCGCATCGAAGAACGCCTTGATGTGCAGTTCGTAGATGACGGCGTTTTTGTACCAGTGCCGGTCGTTGCGGTCGATCATATGGCGTTGGCGATGTCGCGAGAGTCTGCGATAGAGGAATACGGAGCGTGCCCTGATAGGCCATGGTGCTGGTCAAAGTAAGGGGGTTCAACGCCCGGGACTAGAGCCAATATGCGCCGCCCACCGGTCGTTTCGTCCCACCAGCCGGGTGGACGGCGGCGGGAGCCCAGACCGTGAGCCTTTTAGGCGGCCCCGGCCTCTTTGGGGAAGAGGTTCACCGGATTCGTGTCCGACTCGGCGAAGGACTGGATGAAGCTGTCGCGCCAGTTGAACAGGTCGTAGGTCTCGATGCGCTGCCACAGGCGGTTGTGGCGGGCCCAGCGCTCCTGACGGGGCATGGTCAGGGCCCGGTCTAGCGCCCGCGCGGTTTCCTGAATATCGTGCGGGTTGATGAGCAGCGCCTCGCGCATTTGCTCCGCCGCGCCGGCGAAGCGCGAGAGCACCAAGACGCCCGGGTCTTGAGCCGTCTGCGCGGCGATGTATTCCTTCGCGACGAGGTTCATGCCGTCATGCAGGGGCGTCACCAGGCCCACATCGCTCCGCCGGAACAGGCGAACGAGGATGTTCTGCGCAACACCGCGATGCATATAGATCACGGGCTGCCAGCTCAGATCGCCGAAACGGCCATTGATGCGGCCCACGAGGCGTTCGACGTTCTCGCGGATTTCCTGATAGACGGGCAGCCCTTCACGGGTGGGCGGAGCGATCTGCACCAGCCGGACCTTGCCGTGATGCTGGGGGAACTGTTCGAGCAGGACCTCGAATGCCCGGAGGCGCTCCGGCAGTCCCTTGGTGTAGTCGAGACGATCCACACCGATAATGGTCTTCATGTCGTTGCCCGCATCTGGCAGCAGCGGGCCCTTGGCATCTTCCTCGTCGGCGAGCTTCTTAAAGTGCTCGACGTCGATGCCGATGGGGAAAACGGACGCGAGAGTCGTCTCGCCTTGCGCCGTTATGCGGTCGCCCTGAAGCTGCTCGCCGTCGAGCGAGGCGGTGACGTAGCGGCGGAAATTGTCCCGGTCGGACGTGGTTTGGAAGCCCACGACGTCATAAACCATCAGCGCATTGCCGAGGCGCTTCTGACTGGGAACGGCCGCGAAGATCTCCGGTGACGGGAACGGCGTGTGCAGGAAAAATCCGATGCGGGCCCGGCAGCCGCGGCCGCGCAATTCTTCCGCTAGCGGGATCAAGTGGTAGTCGTTGATCCAGATGATGTCGTCCGGCGTGATCAGCGGCATCAGCGCATCCGCGAAACGGGCGTTCACCTGAAAATAGATCTCGGCCTGCTCTTCGTTGGAGTGGGTGAGATCGAGCCGGTAGTGCAGGGCGGGCCACAGGCAGCGATTGGCATACCCGAAGTAATACCCTTCCGCCTCTTTGTCCGTGAGGTCGATGGTGGCGACGGTCAGCCCCGAGACGTGCTCGACCCGAGGCGGAACGGTGACGGCGTCGCTCCGCGTTTCGCCGCTCCAACCGAACCACAGCCCCTTGGAAGCCTTCAGGGCATCCCCGAGCGCGACGGCCAGGCCGCCGGTCTGGAACTTGGCTTTGAAATCCGCCACCCGGTTGGAGACAACGACAAGGCGGCGCGTATTTTCCGTCTTCTCAGGCATCAGCTCTTCAGTTCACCTTGGTCGGCTTTGCGCACTGTTTAGAATGGGAATTTGGCCGAATCGCTCGCCGGTTGACTTGCGTGCGTCATATCGGTTGCGGATGACGCGGCCATGTCCCTTGAAGCCTAGCACCGGTCGTTCGAAAACCATGCAATGCCGGTGCTATGCTTTGCAGCTGGGAGCAAGATCATAAACCGAAATCGTCACAAAGGTTTCGGAACATATAGAATAATTTTTCCCCGCCCAGCGACCGAACGCGAATTTTGTAAGGGTTTCCGCCGATTTTCCCGCCCGATCCCCGCCAACACCCAGCCAATGGAACCTGATGACCGATAATTTACCGGATGTCCCGCCCGCGAGCGCGTTCTTCTTCGATTTTGACGGGACGCTGGTGGAGATCGCTCCGCGTCCGGAGTTGGTGGCTGTGGAGCCGCAGGTGCGGACACTGTTGGAGGCGCTCTCCCAGAAGTACGAGGGCGCGGTGGCCATCGTCACCGGCCGTCCCCTCGAGGCGGTGGACGGGTTCCTGGATCCGACCAAGCTGGCGACGGCGGCGGAACACGGATCGATCCGGCGCGATCCGGCCGGAACCCTGCATTTCGACGAGTCGGACGCAGAGGCGGTCGAAGCGGCCCATGCCATCCTAAAGCCGTTCGTGGACGCGAACGAGGGCATGATCCTCGAGCGGAAGCGGTCATCCGTTGCCCTTCACTACCGGCAGCGGCCGGAACTTGCAGCCTCGTGCGGGCAAATCGTCCAGGATGTGGTGGCGAAGAATCCCGGTCTTGTCATCCTGCCGGGAAAGATGGTCTTCGAGTTGAAACCCAAAGGCGTCGACAAGGGCGAGGCCGTGCGGGCTTTTCTCGAGGAGTCGCCTTTTAAGGGGCGGACGCCTATTTTCATGGGCGACGACGTCACGGACGAGCACGCCTTCGAGGTCGTCAATGCGATGGGCGGGATCTCCATAAAGATCGACGAAGGGGATACCATCGCGCGCTACAGGACGGACCGTAAGGGTCTATTCGCATGGCTTTTTCGGCTCGTCGAACGCGCTTAGAAAGATACACCCCAAGACCCGACTTTCATCCAGCAGTCGCGGCGCATATATATAAAGTCGGTGTGCGAAGGGTGGGGGGCTACGCCTTCAATCAGCTCCGGGTTGTCATAGGAAAGGTGTCATAGGACATGCTTGACGACGGACGGCGCGGCACAGCCCTCGTGACAACCAACGATGGCGCCGCGCATGACATTGTAGATGTGTCCGCCGATTGCCCTGCGAAAGAGGAGTCGTGGCTTTCGCGCGTCACGCGCCGGCGTTCGGCGCCGGATGATGCGCGGG
>JARRPE010000056.1:0-10755 GCA_037383205.1 Methyloceanibacter sp. | reverse complement strand
CCGCGATTGCCGCCGGCGCCGATTACGGCGGCTTCGTTTTCAACGAGAAAAGCCCACGCAATCTCTCACTTGCCGACGCAGCGCCGCTTGTGGCTGCAGCGCGCGCAAGAGCCAAATCAGTCGCCGTGGTGGTCGATCCAGACGATGCCCTGATCGACCGGATTGCCGCCGACGTCCGGCCGGACATCGTGCAGCTTCATGGCGCCGAGACGCCCGAGCGCGCCGCCGCGATCAAGGCGCGTACTGGATTGTCCATCTTCAAGGCTGTGCCGGTTGCGGACCGCGGCGACGTGAACGCCGCCGGGCGTTACGCGGGTGTGGCCGATCTGATCCTGTTCGACGCCAAAGCGCCCGCCGGTGCCGACCTGCCCGGAGGCAATGGTCTACGGTTCGATTGGAGCGTGCTTGAAGGCGCGAGCGTGCCGTTCGCACTGTCCGGCGGGCTCGATGCGTTGAACGTCGGCGAGGCGATCCGTCTGTCGGGCGCGTCCCTGGTCGATGTCTCCTCGGGCGTGGAAACGGCGCCGGGCGAGAAAGATTCGGCTCTCATCTCGAAATTCATTGAAGCGGCGCGCCGCGCCGCGCCAGAGCATAAGAAAGCATCATGAGTACGATGACCGATGCCTTGAATACCTACCGCAGCGGCCCGGACGAGCACGGCCATTTCGGCCTGTTCGGCGGACGCTACGTGGCCGAGACCTTGATGCCGCTGATCCTGGATTTGGAGCAGGCCTACAACGATGCGAAGGCCGATCCGTCATTTCAGGCAGAGCTGGACTCGCTGAACGCCCACTATTCCGGGCGCCCGAGCCCCCTCTATTTCGCCGAGCGGCTCACGGAGCATCTCGGCGGTGCCAAGATCTACTTCAAGCGCGACGAGCTCAATCACACCGGCTCTCACAAGATCAACAATTGCCTGGGGCAGATCCAGCTCGCACGGCGCATGGGCAAGACGCGCATCATCGCCGAGACGGGCGCGGGCCAGCATGGTGTGGCGGTCGCGACCGTGGCGGCGCGCTTCGGTCTCCCGTGCGAGATCTACATGGGCGCGACCGATATCGAGCGGCAAAAGCCGAACGTATTCCGCATGCGGCTGCTGGGCGCCAAGGTCAATCCGGTGACGTCGGGTTCCGGCACGCTCAAGGACGCCATGAACGACGCCTTGCGCGACTGGGTCGCGAACGTCCACGACACGTTCTACATCATCGGGACTGTCGCAGGCCCGCACCCTTACCCGGCCATGGTGCGCGACTTTCAATCGGTCATTGGCAAGGAAACACGTGAGCAGATGATGGAGCGGGAGGGACGTCTGCCCGACACGCTGGTCGCCTGTATCGGCGGCGGCTCGAACGCCATGGGGCTGTTTCATCCCTTCCTCGACGACCGCTCCGTTGCGATCTACGGCGTGGAGGCAGGCGGTTACGGTCTCGACGTGCCGAACGGCCATGCCGCTTCGATGAACGGCGGCGAGCCCGGCGTCTTGCACGGCAACCGCACCTATCTGCTGCAGAACGACGACGGACAAATTCTGGAGGGTCACTCCATCTCGGCCGGCCTGGATTATCCCGGCGTCGGCCCTGAGCATTCCTGGCTCAAGGACTCGGGCCGCGTCACCTATGTCGCCGTGACGGACAAGGAGGCACTGGAGGCCTTCCAGCTCTGCACCAAGCTCGAAGGCATCATCCCGGCCCTTGAACCGTCCCACGCGCTGGCCCACGTCCGGAAGCTTGCACCCGAGTTGCCGAAGGACAATTTGTTGGTCATGAACATGTGCGGCCGTGGCGACAAGGACATCTTCGCTGTCGCCGAGCACCTCTCGATGGAAATGTAGTCATGACCAGGATTGACCAAACATTTGCGAGGCTGAAAGCGGAAGGCCGCGGCGGTCTCGTCACGTTCATCACGGCGGGCGATCCTGACTACGAAACCTCGCTCTCTCTGCTGAAAGGCTTGCCGGGTGCGGGCGCCGATATTGTCGAACTCGGCATGCCGTTCTCCGATCCCATGGCCGACGGTCCCGCGATCCAGGCCTCGTCGTTGCGCGCCCTGAAGGGCGGCCAGAACATGAAGAAGACGTTGGCGATGGTGCGGGAGTTCCGGAAAGAGAACGAGAGCACCCCGATCGTGCTGATGGGCTACTACAATCCGATCTACATTTACGGCGTCGATCAGTTCGTGGCCGATGTGAGCGAGGCGGGGGCCGATGGCCTCATCATTGTGGACATGCCGCCGGAGGAGGACGAGGAGCTCCGTCCCGCCGCGGCCGAAAAGGATTGAATTTCATACGATTGGCAACGCCCACGACGGATGCGCGGCGGCTTCCCGCCGTGCTCGCGAACACCTCGGGTTTTGTCTATTATGTCTCGATCGCCGGGATTACCGGAACCGCGGCGCCCGACGTTTCCTCGGTCGGGGACCACGTGGCCCGCATCAAGGCCCACACCGACCTTCCGATCGCGATCGGCTTCGGCGTCAAGACGCCCCAGCAGGTTCGGGATCTTGCGGCTCTCGCCGAGGGCGTGGTCGTCGGTTCGGCCCTGGTCTCGTCGATCGAGCAGACGCTCGACGAAAACGGGCAGGCGACGGCGGAGACTAAACCGAAGCTCTTGGGACTTGTTGAGTATCTATCCGAGGCACTCCACGAGCGAGTCGAAGCCTCGGCGATCTAGAGCGGCATCACCGTAGAGAGTTGGACCAGTGAACTGGATCAATAGCGTCGTCAGACCGAAAATCCGCAGCTTCCTTCGCAAGAAGGAGATCCCCGACAATCTCTGGGTCAAGTGTCCCGAGACCGGCCAGATGATCTACTACAAGGATCTCGAGGCCAATCAGTTCGTCGTGCCCGGATCCAACTTCCACATGCGCATGACGGGCCCGGCCCGGTTGAAGGCGCTGTTCGACGATGGGAAGTACGCCGCGCTGCATTTGCCGGACGTGCCGCACGATCCCCTGAAATTTCGTGACGAGCGGCGCTACTCCGAACGGCTCAAGGATGCGCGCAGCAAGACGGGTCTGAACGATGCGGTCCATTCAGGCATTGGCAAGTTGCATGGCGACACGGTCGTGGCCGCGGTTCAGGACTTCGACTTCATGGGTGGATCGCTTGGCACGGCGGCCGGCGAGGCGGTGATCTCATCCATGCGCGCGGCGCTCGTGCGCAACGCTCCATTTATCTTGTTCGCAGCCTCCGGCGGGGCGCGCATGCAGGAAGGCATCCTTTCGCTCATGCAGATGCCTCGGACCACGGTGGCGGTGGAGGAACTGCGCGAGGCCAATCTTCCGTACATCGTCGTGCTGACGAACCCCACGACCGGCGGCGTCACGGCGTCCTACGCCATGCTGGGCGATATTCACATCGCCGAGCCCGGCGCGTTGATCGGCTTCGCGGGCCCGCGTGTCATCGAACAGACTATCCGCGAGCAACTCCCGTCAGGCTTCCAGCGCTCAGAGTATCTTCTCGAGCACGGCATGGTCGACATGGTGGTCCACCGTCACGACCTGCGCGCCACGCTGGCGCGCGTTTGCAATCTGCTTCTCCATCGCCGGCTCGAGGCGTCCGCCGAAGACCAGATAAAGGCTCTCGAGCACCAGCCCGCCGTCGCGGCTGCGTCCGCGGATAGCCAGGCGGAGCAGGAGAACGCCGCAAAGCATAGCGGTAACGGCCTCGACAAGAGCGATCACGAGGAACCCGACGCGGACGAGGTCTTGACGCAGGCCCCAAGCAATGGCGCTAATCCACAAACGTCTCAGAATGCGTAAGCTGCGTAGGGCGGGCCCGTTCAACGAAGAGCGGCCAAGCCCGGCACCTGGAGCAACGTTCAGTCGATAAGGCCGATTGAGGATTGACCAGTCTCCCCGATAGTGCGCGAGGCGCGCCGCCGGACCCGTCCGAGGTCATGAGCTCGACGCTTCTCGAGCGGCTGAAATCGCTTCATCCGCAGTCCATCGACCTGTCGCTGGGCCGCATCGAGGCTCTGCTGCATCGTCTCGGAAATCCGCAGGACAGGTTGCCGCCCGTAGTGCATATCGCCGGCACCAACGGCAAAGGCTCGACGCTGGCTTTCTTGCGCGCGATTGCCGAGGCGCTGTCCAAGCAGGTGCATGTGTACACCTCGCCTCATCTCGTGGATTTTCACGAACGCATCGTTTTGGCGGGGCCCCATGGCGCCGCGCCGATCACCGAGGATCGGCTGGTCGATTGCCTGGAACGTACGGAAGCCGCCAATGGCGGGGCGCTGATTACCCTGTTCGAGATTACGACGGCTGCTGCTTTCGTGGCATTTTCCGAAGCGCCGGCCGATCTCCTCCTGCTCGAAACCGGTTTGGGCGGCCGCCTCGATGCCACCAATATGGTGAAGAAGCCCGAGCTCACCATCATCACGCCGGTTGGCATCGACCATGTCGCATTTCTCGGCGACACGCTCGCCAAGATCGCGGGCGAGAAGGCCGGCATCATGAAACCAGGCGTGCCTTGCGTGATCGGCCGTCAGGAACCCGAGGCCCTTGAGGTGCTCGAGGCGCGGGCCGCGGTCGTCGGCGCCCCCCTTCATGTGGCGGGCCGCGACTTCGACACGTTCGAACAACACGGCAGGTTGATCTTTCAGACCACCTCCCGCTTGCTTGACCTGCCGCTGCCGCGCCTGGCCGGCCGGCATCAGATCGACAACGCGGGTTTGGCGATTGCCGCCGCCAGCGTCGTGTTCGGCGACGCGCTGACGCAACGCGCGCTTGAGGAGGGTCTCACCACCGCTCAATGGCCGGCACGGCTTGAGCGTTTAGCCGTTGGCGCGCTGCATGCCTATGCAAGCGAGGGGACCGAGATCTGGCTCGACGGCGGCCACAACGAAGCCGGGGGACAGGCGGTCGCCAGCACGCTCGCCGAACTCGACGAGCGCGTCCCGCGTCCCGTGCATGTCATCTGGGGCATGATGGATACGAAGGATGCCCAGCGCTTCATCGCGCCGTTCAAGGGGCTTGTGGAACGCGTCTACACGGTGCCGATTCCCGGCGAGCCGAATGCGTTCGACGCAGGTCCCTTGGCGGAGGTCGCCCAGGCTGCGGGTCTTGATGCGGTGCCTGCGGGCAGCGTGCAGGAGGCCCTGCTACGCTCGGCGTCCGGCGAGGAGCCTGCCCGCGTGCTCATCTGCGGCTCGCTATACCTCGCGGGCCACGTCCTTAAGCTTCATGCTGGCCGTTAGCTGAAGCGCGGGGAGCGCTACGCAACCCCGTCGACGGCGCCGCCGATCCAGGCCGCGAGTTGGCTCTTGGGGTAGGCGCCCCGCAGCGTATCCACGACCTCGCCATCCTTGAAGATGATGAGCGTGGGAATGGCGCGCACATTGTACTTGGCGGGCGCGTTCGGATTCTCATCGATATTCAGCTTGGTGATTTTCACCTTATCGCCGAGGTCCTGCGCGATTTCTTCGAGCGCGGGTGCGATCTGACGGCAGGGGCCGCACCATTCGGCCCAGAAATCCACCACAACCGGTGTCGAGGACTTAAGAACTTCTGCCTCGAATGTGTCGTCTGAAACCTTGTCGGTCGCCATCGATCGTCTCTCCTCCTCGCCGGCCGGGGATGTCTCGTACCGGTCAATCTGCTGTTCCCGGAACCTAGGTGCGCCCCTCATGTGCGTCAAGGCCGCCCCGGGCCTGCAACATGTCGCGTTCGGTCGCCTCAAGCAAAGTTGAAGAGATCTCCATCAGGTGCGGCCCGTCGGTCCAAAGCAACGCGGCGCGGACCGGCTTGCCGGGAAACATGGCCCGGAGCGCCAGCCGGTAAGCCGCGAGCTGCCCGACATAGGCCGGCGCCACGTCCTCTACCCTGGTCGGGGGCGGCCTATTGGTCTTGTAGTCCAGGATCAGGAGCCCATCGTCGAGGATCGCGAGGCGGTCGATCTGGCCCTCCAGGTCAAAGGCGGTTTCTCCCTCTCCAATCCGCGCGACCACGGGTACCTCGGCCAAGCTGTTCTCCGCAAACAGAGGAGCGAAGCGTGGATCGCGTACGATAGCGAGCGATTCGAAGGCGATCTCCGCGCGCGCGTCCTCGGAGAGCATCGTGCCCCGCGCCGACACGAATCGCTCCGCCGCGGGCCGCCGCTGATCATCGGGCACCCGCGGCAGGTACTGAAGCAGAGAGTGGATCAGCCGCCCACGGACGAAACGCATGTCCTCGGCGAGGGCCGTGGGACCAAGCGGCGCCTGCTCCTCCCCGAAAGCGCTTTCGCCGACTGCATTCTGCGCCAGACGCGACGGCGATAGCTTCGCACCGGTCCGTTCTTCCGGGGCCCGCTTCCGCGCCCATCCCGGCAACGGCGTGGGCGCACTTTGTGCCGCGTTGATGCCAGACTTCCGCGGCTTCGCCTCCTGCGGGGTCGCTTTGCGGCGGACGGCGCGTCCTTCGGCGTCTTCCGCCGCTGCAAGATACCCGCGCAGACCTGTGTCGATCAGATCGTACCAACACCCATCATTGCGCTTTTGCACACCTTGCCAGCCGCACACATAGAGCCGGTCCTCCGCGCGCGTCATGGCAACGTAAAGGAGCCGCCGGTACTCTTCCTGAGCCGCCACGGACACGGCCGACTTGGCATCCGCAAGGCCGGGCACGCCCGAATGCCCGGCGGGCGGCCAGACGAAATGGGGAGCGTCGTCAGGAATGCCGCCCGCGCGCGGCGGCAGATAGATCTGCGGCCCCTGACCGCGCGGCACCGAGCACGTGTCGGGCATGATCACGATCGGGGCCTGCAGGCCTTTCGCTCCGTGTACGGTCATGATGCGTACTTCGTCGCGGTCCTGCTCCATGTCGCGCTTGATGTCGATGTTCCCCTCGCGCAAGGCGGCGACAAAGCCCTGCAAGGACGGTGCGTGCTCGCGCTCGTAAGCGAGAGCCGCGTCCAAAAATTCGTCGATGGCCTCGGCCGCTTCCGGCCCAAGGCGGGACAACATGCGCTTGCGCATGCGCATGGACTCATCGCCGAGGAGCGCGGTGTAGAATTCGAAGGGCGGCAGCATGTCGGCTTGGCCGAGAAGCGTCCGCAGCGCCGTGGCGGCCTCCGCGTAGCGAGCATCGTTTTCCTTCGCCAGCAGGGCGGACCAAAGCGACCCCTCGCGCCCGTAAGCGAGATCGAACAACGCCGTCTCGTCGAGGCCGAAGAGCGGGCTCCGCAGTACGACCGCAAGGGCGAGGTCGTCCTCGGGCATCAGCAGCACGTCTGCCAGTGCCATGAGGTCCTGCACCGCAAGTTGTTCGAGGAGGCGCATGCGGTCGGCGCCGGCGACGGGAATGCCCGCCCGCTTCAGGGCGCGGATCATCGGTGGGGTGAATGGTTCGCGCCGTCGCACGAGGATGAGGATATCGCCTGCGCGGATCGGCCTGTCCTGAGACTCCAAGACTTCGTCCGTATCCAGCCAATGGCGAATTTGCCGCGCGATGCCACGGCTCGAAGGGCGCGCTCGGCACGGCAGCCTTGGTCTCTTCGACCTCCCAGACCTCGACGAGTCCGGCCTGTCCCTGGCGGGCGGCATAGTGCTGGATCGGCGTGCCTTCATGGAAGGTCAGCCCACGCGCGGCGCCGTCCTGCGCGAACACGCGATCGACGGCTTCCAGCACCGGCACGGTCGAACGGAAGGAGACGTTGAGCGGCACGTCGAGCCAGGTCATCTGGGCTTCTCGGGCCGCCTTGCTGAAGCGCCGTCCGGTCTCGCCGAAGCGCACGGGATTGGCGCCCTGGAAGCTGTAGATCGACTGTTTCTCATCGCCCACGGCGAACAGCGTACGTGGTTGCGGGCGGGCGCTCGCGCCGGCGAAGAACTCCGCGGCCAGCGCCTCGACGATCAACCATTGTTCTGGATTCGTGTCCTGGGCCTCATCGACGAGGATGTGGTCGATGCCGCCGTCGATCTTGTAGAGCACCCAAGCGGCCGCGTTGCTGCGCGACAGGAGGTCGAGTGTCTTGACGATCAGGTCGTCGTAATCGAGCGCCGCCTCGCGCCGCTTGGCGGCATCGTACGCGGTTTGCACGGCGTCGGCGAAGGTCAGAACCGCACCGGTCGCCTCCACCACGCGCAGATGCGCGAGGTCGGTTTCGAGGCGGGCAAACGCGATCTTCGCTTCATCGAGCATGTTCACGATGCCAGGCGCATTGTCGGCAACGGCTTTGGTCACAAGCCGCGCGCGTGGCTCGCCCTTCTGCGTGAGGAACGCCGTGTTGAACAAGGCCGCCCGGGCCCGTCCCGACGTTTGCCGCGCCCGCCGCAAGGTGTCTTCCGTACTTTTGTCGGTCTTGGCCGTGCCGAAATCCGCAAGCGCTTGCAGCGCTGTATCGAGCTTGTCGTCCGACAGCACGGCGGCCTGTTCCTCGGTGAGCGCGGCCTCGTCGCTCTCGGCGACCCGAAAGAAGGTTTTGAGCGCTTCGGTTTCCAGGCTGGGCCAGTCGGCCGCCGTCGCCTGCTTCATGTGCCGGCGCACAATGTGCTGTAGCGCCGCGCGCTTGGAAAGGATCTCGCCGATGACCTCCCGGATTTGGTCTTCGCTCGTCAGCCCGACGATCCTGGCGAAGGCGCCTCCCAAGGCGCTGCGCGGATTCGAGGCAGCCTCCATCGCAACGCCATCGAAGGCTTGGTTTCGAATGTGTTGAGCCGTCGTCTCGTCGAGCACGGTGAAGTTGGGCGTCACCGTCGCTTCCAGGGGAAAGCGTTGGAGCAGCCTTTCGCAGAACCCATGGATCGTGTGGATCTTCAGACCGCCGCGCGCTTCGAGCACGCGCGCGAAGAGGCGTCTCGCGGTCCGTATGTCCTTGTCGTCGAAAGGCTTGCGAAGCAGCTTTCCGAGCGTCTCGCGCAACTTCTCCTCGGGCATCAGCGCCCAGCCCGAGAGAGTCTTGAGGAGGCGGTTCTGCATCTCCGCGGCGGCCGTCTTCGTGTAGGTGAGACACAAGATGCTCTCGGGCGACGCGCCAGCCAGTAAGAGCCGCAGGAAGCGCTTCACAAGCACGGCGGTCTTGCCGGTGCCTGCGTTGGCGGAAACCCAGACCGAAGCTTGCGGTTCGGAGGCGCGCGCCTGGTTGGCGTCGGCGGTTTCGATGATGTCGGACGCGCCGGTCACGAGCCCTCTCCCTCGGTCAGCCATTCCGGCACGCGGGCGAGATGCGCGTAGTCGTCGAACCGGTACGCGTCCGTGAACGCGGGTCCCGCGCGGCGCTTGACCTCGTAGGCCGTCGTGGGATCGTCGAAATAGGCGATCAGCGCGGTGAGGTGTTCGAGCGCCTGTTCGGCCAGGGCCTCCGGGCTTTCCTTTGCCGCCGCTTGCTGCTCGCCGCCATCGCCGCGTCCCGAGGCACGGATGTACTCGAGCCCCGTCACGTCGCGGGGTCCAAGCCCTTCGAAGCCGCCGCCTTTCGCGATCGCCGCCTCCAGCGGCAATTGCGGTTTGTAGAGGTCCTTCACATGGCCTTGGTTTGGCGGGGCGCCGGTCTTGTAGTCGTAGATCACTACGGTTTCGTCGTCGGCCACGTCGATGCGGTCCGCGCGTGCCGTCAGCCGGAAGCCCGATGGCAAGATGAGCGAGCCGGAAACTTCGGCGATGGACTGCACGATGTTGGCGCGCCGCGCCGGCTCCGTGGCTGCGAACCAAGCGGCGAAGCGGCGGAAGCTCGGCCGCCAGAAGGCTTGTAGGCTCGGGTCATCGCCAAGGCTCGCGAACGTTGCGTCTGCGATCTCATTCAGTGCGGCCTCGATGTCGTCGGGTAGCGTGTCGGGATTGGCCGCCGTAAAGCGGCGGAGGATCCCGTGAAACACCGAGCCGCGCAGAGCCGTATCGGGCAACGCGCCCAGCGGCGACAGCGGAACGAGGTTGAGGATGTGCCGCGCGTAGATCTCGTAAGGATTGGCGATCCAGCGTTCGATCTGGGTCACGCTGAGCCGGCGGGGCCGAGCGGCGACAGGCGGGCGCGGCCTCGGACGGTCGGCGGGCTTGAACTCCTCGATCGTATCGCGGTCGCGGGCCCAGGCGATCCAGCTGTCACTCGGAGCCAAGGCCTCGCTGAGCGCAGCGGCATCCACGAGCGCCTGGAGCCGCTGCAGCCAGCGCGACGGCACCGTGGGTACGCCTCCCACCTTGAGCGCGCGGCTCAGCACCACGGACTTGGCGCCCAGCGCTTGCGCGAAATCATGCGCCGCAAGTCCGATGCGGCGCTCCGGCGGCGACAGGCCGAGCTCTTGGCGCATCGAACGGCTGAGCCACGGGTCCGAGTCTTGCGGCTTGGGCCAGGTGCCTTCGTTGAGGCCGCCCAGCACCATGAGATCCGGCTGCTGCAGCCGGGCCTCCATCTGTCCCCAGATGAAGAGCCGGGGATGAGCGGGCCGCGTTGGCCGCACCGGCTGGCCGGCGAGCAGGGTGCGGTAGACGGCCGGGTAGCTGCGCGCGGGCATCTCAAGCCCTTTTCCCTCCTCGATGAGCCGCGACAGGAGCACCGTCAGGGCCTCGCCCGCCTCGCCGCTCCAAAGCGGCGCGGCGCCGGTCTCGTCCCGCGCCAGGGCTTCAGCGGCGGCCGTGTGTGCCTGCACTAGCGCCGCGGCGCTGTGCGGCCCGTCGCTCTCGAACATGGCCACAAGAGCCGCGAAAGCCGTCTCAAGCGCATCGACGAGCGCCGAGGCAGCCGCGGCGTCCGGTTTCGTGACGGGCGCCTTGGGGCCAAGGTCGGCGAGGGCCTTGGCCGCGCCTGCGAGGCCCCGGCCAAGATAGTTCTCCCGGAAGACG
>JARRPE010000055.1:0-7483 GCA_037383205.1 Methyloceanibacter sp. | reverse complement strand
CTCGCCCGCCGCATCGCGTTGATCGAGCACGGTGATGTCAGCGCCCATCTCCTGAAGCGTTTCGAAGAAGCCGGTGCGCGTGGGGTTGAGGAGCACTGTCTCGATCACCAGTTCCGAGCCCGGACAAATCAAGGCGGCGGCAACGAGAAAAGCCGCCGAGCTCGGATCACCCGGCACGACCACATGAGCGCCCCGCAATTCCGCGTCGCCCGCTACGGTGATCGCGCGCGAACCATCCGCCCGTATCGCCACGTCCACCTCGGCGCCGAAATACCGCAGCATGCGTTCCGTATGGTCGCGAGTCGCAAGCGCCTCGATCACGGTGGTGCGTCCCGGCGCATGAAGCCCCGCCAGCAGAATAGCCGACTTCACTTGCGCGGACGGAACGGGGAGTTCGTACTCGATGGGCAGCAGGTCCTCGGTGCCGATCACGGTGAGTGGCAAGGTCTCCTTGTTGTCCTCCACCAACAGCCCCATCTGCGCCAGCGGCTTCAGCACGCGGCTCATGGGGCGCCGGCACAAAGACGCGTCCCCCGTCAACGAAACAGGCATCGGATAGCCCGCCAGCACACCGAGCATGAGCCGGCTGGCCGTTCCGGAGTTGCCGAAATCGAGCACGCCATCGGGCGCCGAAAGACCGCCAACGCCCTGACCCAAGACCTCATAAACGTTCCCGTCCTGCGAGACCGACGCGCCCAACGCCTGCACGGCGCGGGCCGTCGCAAGAACATCGTCGGCCTGGAGCAAGCCCTCGATGCGCGTGCGACCCGTCGCGAGCCCCGCCAGGATCAGCGCGCGGTGTGAGATCGACTTGTCGCCAGGAACTTTCACACGGCCGGAAATGCCTGCGGATCGGCGAGCTGTCAGGGGCTGCTGCATGGAGATCAGATTGCTGTTTGAGGATGCTTGATAGCTTTTGACACTACGCATGAGGCGTGGCAATGGGGAGTCACGCTTAGACTATGTTTGAGGAGAGTCATGTCGAAACCCGCACGGGGAACCAAGCGCGTTTGCGCGAGCTGCGACGCGCGGTTTTACGATCTGGGTCGTTCGCCGATTGTGTGCCCTGTCTGCCAAGCTGTCTTCCACGTCGCAACGCCGACGCGGCGCGGTGCGGCGGCCGCTCAGCCGGCAGCGAAGCCTGAGGCCGAGGAAGAAGAGGATAAGCCCGTGCTGGGCGGCGCCGAGGTCATCAGTCTGGACGAGGCGGAAGAGGACGAAGAAGCCGCCGTCGACGATGAGGAAATCGTCGATATCGGAGATGACGAGGAAGACATCCCCGATAATGACGATGAGGATACGTTCCTCGAGGACGACGAAGACGAAGACGCCGACGTCACCGGTATCGTCAAGAACGAACGGGAAGACGAAAGCTAGGACCGCACTCGCGGGACGCGCCCGACGCCGGACGGCCTAGTACCAAAGGATTCTCCCGCCGAGTCGCATTTCGCTTGAACCATCGGGCCGCTCAGCCTAAACGATGCGGTCTGTAATCGACGGCGCTGCATAGCAGCCTGGATTCAGCACAATTCCGCTAAGGGGCCATAGCTCAGTTGGGAGAGCGCGTGAATGGCATTCACGAGGTCGGCGGTTCGATCCCGCCTGGCTCCACCATTTCCTATAAGGATACTCTCCGACATCGTGACCTGACCGGCAGCGCTGGCCGTTGCCGGCGCGCACACGCCACTTCGAGGGCTCGAGGCGGGACGGAAACCCGCTACCCAGGTCGAACATGACCGTCCGGGCATAACGCGTGCGTAACGGGATCTTTGGCGGCGAGCGCGCGTGCCGCCTTACGCCGGATGCCCTTTGCTGGACGGAGAGCGGCAAGAATGACGGCCGCCTCGCCTATGCCGACACGCGCGCCATGCAATTGATCTCCTATGCCTCCCCGATCGGCAGAGCCCTGCAATGCAAGCTGACGAGCGCGACCGGCGGCAGGGTGCTGTTGCGGTCCGCGCATTATCTGAGCCTTGGCAATTTCGAGGATCGAACGGATAGCTACAGACCCTTCGTGTGCGAACTTGCCAAGCGGATTGATGCAGCCAATCCGAAGGCAGACTTCATCGCCGGCAGCACGGGGCTCTGGATCATGTGGCTTGCGGTCGGCCTGCTCTGGGTCGGCGTGATCGCGCTTCTGGCCGCCGCGCTGTTCGAGACGATATTCGATGCATCCCTACTCGCCAGCTTCGCCGTAGCACTCGGCGTCTGCGCGGCATGCCTGCCGTTGATCTGGCGCGAGGTCCGCAGCGGCGGCCGCCAGCGCTTCGACGCGCTCGCGCCGCCTGAGGAGCTCCTCGGCGGAACACGCGCTCAATCGGCCAAGAAGGCTAGCAGTTCTGATCGATGAGCTGCTGCGACAGGGACTTGATCGCGTCGTCCTCCGCGAGCGCCAGAGACTTTTTCGCATCGAAACAGTTCTGCGCCGCGTCGGTGTTGTTCGCCGCCCTCAGGCCATAAAGCATGCCGACTACCGAATTCTCCGCCGCGGCGTTGTCGATGAGACGCGAGCAGGCCGCGACCACCGCGCCGCTATCGTTGCTCTGCGTGCATGTCGAAAAATCCGTCTCGAACCCGTCATAGGCAACGGCCTGCACGGAGGCGAGAAGTACTACCACAGGCGCAATCCTGAATACGTTCATCGCTGGCTCCAATCCCTCGAGAAAAGATACGAGGGATCGTAGTCGTCTTTTTTGACGCAATCGACAAACCAACGTTGGGTGTGGTTCAGGCGTGCTCGTCCGCGCCGTCGTCAGCAAGGGCGGCAACCGCCAGCGCGAACACCGGTTTGATCCGCGTGTTGTCCTTCAGCGCCCAGGCGACGAGGCTTGCGCCCTCCAGGACGCTGAGAAGCATGGTGGCCGCCTGACGCACGTCAAGATCGGCACGGAACTCGCCATCGGCGATCCCGTCCCGGACGACGCCGCACAGCCAATCGACGTGAAGTTCGAAAAAGGTCGACACTTGCGCGCGCATCGACTGCGGCAGAGCGGCCGCTTCGGCGGACAGCGCCGCGCAGAGCGGCATCAGTCCCTCCTGCAGGCTATCGACGAAAAACCCGCTATAGGCCGAAAGACGGCCCGTGGCCGACGACTCCTCCTCGAGGACCCGCGCAAGGGCGCTCTTGAACTCAGCGAGATAGCCGTCGATCAGGGCGACGCCCAAGCGTTCTTTCGTCGGGAAATGATGATGTACGCTCGCCTTGCGGATGCCGACCCGTTCGGCGAGATCCGCGTAGCTGAAGGCCGCGTAACCACGGGTCCGGGTGAGCGTCTCGGCCTCTTTCAGCAAGAGTTCGCGCGTTCCAATCGACATGTGCCGTACCTCGACCTGAGTATCGGTTCTTGGTCTCGGACTCGCCACTCGGCTCAAGACCCGCCCTGGGGCTTGCTCGAGCCGTTGAACTTCTCGCCATCGGTGTCCACCACCGAGACGTCGAGCTCGTTATTGTCGCCCTTGGCGAAGGTGAAGCGAAAATTCGGATTGGTCGAGATCGAGAACGTGCTGTCCAGCTTGAACACCAGCTCTCCGTCCCGTTCGACGGTCACCTCTTTGACGTAACGCGCGGGAATGAACTTCGCGGTGTTGATGTCGAGCTGCATACCGTTGTGGTTCGGGTGCTTGATCATGACCTGGCCGGACCAGATCGGATTGCTGCTCAAAGCCGGCGGGAAGGTCCGAACAATGGTTTTGCCCATCCCGGCCGTATCGGCATCCGGGTCCTTGGCCTGCATGGCCGCACAGCCTCCGGCGGCGGACAAGAACTTCGTCGCCATGTGAAGGCTCCCGTCTTCAAGCTCGAGCACGGCCCGGGCATGGGAGAAATTGTCGACACGGACACGGGTCGCAAAGCTGCGCTCACCGCCGGAACCGGCAGCCGGACCGAATGTGAGGGTCGCGACCTTCGGGTCAGGATTCTTATCGATGAAGATCGAAAGAGATTTGACCTTGTCTTTCACGTGCGGCGGGATCCGCACCGTAATCGGCACGATGGCGGCATCTTCCACCTTTTGAGGGGTTTCGAGCACGACGGTGCCGTCCTCTTCCGTGATCGGACGATCGCCGAAAGCTTGCTCCCGCAGGATCGGCCACACGTCTTCCTCGGCATGCGCCGGTGCGGTCGTCAGGGCGCCGATACTGGCTGCGAGCACGACGCCGCAGATCGTCCGGCTGAGCTTGTTGAAAGCTTGTGTCATGGCCTTGGGGTTCCTCATATCGCTTGGTTCTCAGCTATTCCCACTCGAGTTCAGCATAGGCGGCAGTGACGTTGCGCACATGATACTGGTCAAACAGCTTCCAGGCATCCTTTTCCGAGAAGCCGGCCGACTTTGTCGCCTGCTGCAGTGTCTTGCCCTCGGCTATTTGCCGCCGCACGTCGTCCGCGATGGCGGACAGGTAGCGCTGTTCGGGCTCCAGCGCTTCAGGTAGTTCCATTGTCTTCGGCCCGTGACCGGGGACGACGCGGGCAGCCTTTCGCTGGCCCATCTCATCGAGCACCCCGAGCCAGCCCTTGATCGACCCGTCGATGGTCGGGACGTGGACGGAAAACAGCAAGTCCCCGAGAAAGAGCGTGTTGGTCTTCAGGTCCGTCACGATCAAATCGTTGTCGGTGTGGGCCGTCGGCTGGGGCTCGAGAAGTAGCTCCCGATCGCCGAGATCCAGCTTGGTCGGCTCTTTGATGCCGAGCGTCGGCAGAATGATCTCGCTGCCGGCAAAGGCCTCCGCGCCGATCATCTGCTCGTTCGCGACCAGGTAGCTCTCCTTGCGGGTGCCCAGCGCCCGCGCGAGTTTGTAGTGACCGACGAATTCCGGGTTGTCCTGCTTGAAGGCCGCATTCCCGAAAACATGGTCGGGATGCATGTGCGTGTTGATCACGTATTTGATGGGCTTGTCGGTGACGGCCCGAATGGTGTTGCGCAGTTCGGCGCCGAGCTTTGCGCTCCCGGAGGTGTCGATGACGGCGACGGCCTCAGAGCCCACGACGAAACTTGCATTGGCGATATCCCCGCCATTGGCTTCGGACTGCACCTCGTATCGTCCCTGATGGACGAAGACGCCGGGTGCGACTTCGGTCACGTCTTCGACCGCCGCATGCGCCGGCAGGTACCGCAGCAGCGGCGCCGAAGCGATCGCCAAGCCGGCCAGAACCACATTCCGGCGCGACAGCGCGTGGACCCCGCAGCCGCAGCTGCGAGAGGTTTCGGGCCCGGCGGGGTGTTTGTGCGGTAGGTCCGACATCTCGGCGGCACTCTACCTATCACTAGGTAGGTGCGTCAAGTTGTCATGCTCTGCGCATGCTTAATGCGCGGGCACTGCGCGGAGAACCGCCGGAAGGGACCTGACGGCACCCGCCGGGAGGCGCTTGATTTCAGCCGTGGGGCCCCCATATCGGAATTGTTTTCTCGGAGTTTTCCGCTCCTACCGACGGCGGCGGAAGAACAGGGCCCGCGCCGGATAGTGCATGACACGTCTCGATGGCAGTCTATGGATCAGCATCGGCACCGCCCGAAAGGGTGCCGCGACGAAGCTAGCCGAAGGCGGCTATCCGCCCTACAACGTTGAAATCCTGCCCGCGGACGCACAGCGCCCTGAGCGTTTGCGGATCACCTTGGCCGTGGCTGGATTCTCCCGCGATGAGCTCGAGGTTTGCATCGCAGACGGCGCGCTTCACATCCGAGGTGAGAAACCGGAAGAAGAGACCAGGGACTATTTGCATCGCGGCCTCGCCAGCCGCCGCTTCAAGAGGACATTCGCACTTGTCAACGGCGTGGAAGTGCGCGAAGCGGAGTTGGAAAACGGGCTCCTTGCCGTCGAGCTCGAAAGGCTCCCCCAGACGGCGCGCGCGTTTAAGGTCGGGATAACATCCGCCGGCTGAGATGTTTGGAAACGAGTTTGATGAACGAATACCAAGACGACGACACCGACATCACCATGAGCCCCAGGGAGCTTGCGCTGCTTGGCGAAGGCGAAGTCGCGTATATCAAGCAGGTGGATTTCGACGCTGCGGAACGGCTCTTCCCGGCGCTGGACGACACGCCGGAGGGGATCGATCTCTTCGCGGTGCTGGGCGCCGACGGAACGCCGATTGCGTTGACGGATAGCCGCAACGCCGCGATCGCCAACGCGATCGAGAACGATCTCGTACCGCTAAGCGTGCACTAATCTGACAATTTGGATTTGCCGCGCTCTCCGACCGTGCGGACCCGGATGTATCCCCGTTCTGCGAGCGCCTGGTGCTAGGCTGCGTGCGAGGCCGTCTCGTCCTGCGTCAGGAGCGCGTACAGCGCCTCGGCGTCGGCGCTGGACTTGAGTTTCTTCACGGACGGACGATCGCGCAGCAAGCGAGAGATGCGCGCAAGGGCCTTCAAATGGTCGGCGCCCGCGCCTTCCGGCGCCAACAGCAACACGACAATCGTAACCGGCTCGGCGTCGACGGCCTCGAAATCGATCGGTTTCTCGAGGCGGGCAAACAGGCCGACAATGCGATTGAGGCCCAGCATCTTCGCGTGCGGAATGGCAACGCCCTGACCCAGTCCGGTCGACCCGAGGCGCTCGCGCTGCAGCAAGACGTCGAAAATATCCCGTTCCTGGAGACCGCAAATCTCCGAGGCCCGCGCCGAAAGCGTGGCCAGAAGCTGCTTCTTGTCCGCCGCGTTGAGGGACGGCAGGACGGCTTCGGGCGCAATGTAATCAGCTAAAGTCATTTCGAGTACCTGTGTGCCGCCGATCGATCCGGCACTGTCATGGCCCAACTAACACTTCAGATCGCGCGTCTGTTCCACCGACGCGGGGCCGCTCGTTTCTATCTCGCACAGTAAACCTCGGGTCCTGAGACCCTTCAGCCAACGCATTAGAACGAAAATCTGGACGAAAACGCGGAACGCTTTTGACGAGTTCTAGAAGTCTATCTGTTTCTGGCTGCGCTGCTTTTCCCGTAGGCAATCCGCCGGAGTCTTGTAGCTGCAGGCCTCCCGGCCCGAATCCTACAAGAAACGAGGTCAGCATCGGGACCTGACCGTCCCGGCCCAAACAATATTGACCTCTGTAGCGGAGGGCGGAAGCTAGCTCCGTGCATAGAGGGTGTCAAATCGAAACCTCCACGAATTGTCAGAGGCTTGGGCTCTAAGCGCTCACCGCCAGCGCCATGCGCTTTTGCCGGCGGCGTTGAACCGAGGACGGAATGCCCAGCGCTTCCCGGTACTTGGCGACGGTACGGCGCGCGATGTCTATGCCGTCGGTCTTGAGGCGCTCCACAATCTTGTCATCGGACAAGACGTCTTCTGCCGGCTCAGAATCGATCATCTCGCGAATCCGGTGGCGCACGGCTTCCGAAGAGTGGAAGTCGCCCTCGCCCGTCGCAGCGATCGCGGATGTGAAGAAGTATTTCAGCTCGAACAGGCCGCGATTGGTCGCCATATACTTGTTGGCGGTCACGCGGCTCACCGTCGATTCGTGCATCGAGATCGCATCGGCAACGGTTTTC
>JARRPE010000054.1:0-7531 GCA_037383205.1 Methyloceanibacter sp. | reverse complement strand
GATTATTTTGGAGCCGTCACCACCACCACGGCGCGACAAGACTGCTTTCCCTTCTGGCTATAGCTGTGCGGAAAGCTCGGGTCGAAATAGGTGGAGTCGCCTTCCTCGAGTTCGACGGTCTCGTTCTCGAACGACAGCAGAAGCCGGCCTCTGATCACATAGATGAGCTCGCCGCCAGAATGCCGGTGCGGCGCCGTGGCTTCCGCACCCGGCTCGAACGTAGCGAGATAGGCATCCATGCGCCGGTCGGTTACGGGAAAGTCGAGCGACTCGAACCAATAGGTCGGGGATTGGCCATCCGTCCGGTTTGGAAGCCGGAGCCGGTCCGCCTGCCGCACCACCGCCGCTCGCGACCGCTTGGCCTCGTCCTCGAAGAAGTGGTCCAGCCCCACACCAAACACAGTGGCGATCCGCATCAGCGTCGGCAACGTGGGAATCAGCTGGCCGTTCTCGATCTTCGATAAGAGACCTGCCGACATGCCGGTGTGATCGCCGAGTCGGACCAGACTCAGCTCCTTGGATTTGCGCAGCCTGCGGATCTTCGGACCGATCTCGTACCGTTCGAGTCCCAATGTTTCGGTGGCTGTTTCCATCGCCTCGTCTCCAATTTCACCAGCGATCAAATATCAGCTTCTCCTTTTTATCTTGATGAAAAACTTTTTGCACATCACGAAAACTTGTGTGGCGCGGACACGGGGTCTCGATTTCAATCGATGTAGTGGAAAAGCAACGAACGACGAGAGCACCATGAATGAGTGGATCCCGAAAAGATCGATCGGCGCGATCCCGTTAAACGGCTTGCGGACCTTCGAGGTCGTGTCGCGCCACATGTCGCTGAAAAAGGCGGCGTCGGAACTCAACGTCACGCCATCGGCCGTCAGTCATCGGCTGCGCGTGTTGGAACGCATACTGGGCTGCAAGCTAATCCGGCGGCAGGGCGCCGAAATGCAGCTGACCCAGAACGGCCGGGTCCTCGCGCCAGCCCTGTCGCACGGGTTCGAGATCATCATCGACGCCGTCGGCAATCTGCAGCCGGAGTAGAGCGCCTCCCCACTGAGGCGGGTAAGAAAGGACGGGCCATGTATGGTTCACTAATGGGCAACATCATCCGGGCGGTCGTCGCCGCGGCGCTCACCGCCGCGGCCATCGTCTTCAGCACCATGGCCGTCGCGGTCCAGATCGAAGCCGTCGCAACAACGGCGCCAGACGAAGACGACACCGCGGACAGGTCGGACTGGTTCCGTGAGACGGCGGCGAGCGAACGCCGCGAACCCGAACCGCCATCGAAACTCGCGATTATCGCATGCCGCGTCGCTGCTCAGCCGGGAAAGCCTCATGATCCGGCTCCCACGGTTACCGAACCTGACTGGCTCTTGCCCATGGAGTGTATGCGCGTCATCGAAACGGTCACCGACGCGGCGGCCATGACCAAATTCTGGCTGCGGCCGATGACGCCGAACCTTGCCGAATATGGGGCGTGTGCCGAAGTCGCCATGAATTACGCGCCCGAGTGGGAGGCTTCACACCGCAACTGGCTGATCGTCAAAATCGGCTGTCCCACCGCGATCGTCGATGCGGATGGCCGCACCATCGGCTGGCACATGCCCGAATGTCAGGGCACCCTGCCCGGCACCACCTATCCCTTGCGCTGCCGCTTCGACCCCGGCGAGATCTAGGGAAGATTGGCGCGACGCCAGCCTGAATTGGTCTAGGAACGCGCCGGATCGTCCCCGCGGGACTCTGACATCTGAGCGACTTCGAGCGGCTCCTTGAACGTCAGCGTCCGGTACGGGAACGGAATTTCGATGCCGGCCTTGTCCAACGCGGACTTCACGGCCTCGACGACCTCATTGCGGGACGTGCGGATATCCACCGGCCGCGACCCCGTCCACCACGTCACCTCGAAGTCGATGCTCGAGGAACCGAACGCCTTGGCGAAAATCTGGATTGGACGGCGCTTGTCCACCGATTGCAGACCTTCGACCGCCCCTTGCAAGACCTTGTGCGCCTCCCCGATGTTCTCGCCGTAAGCGATGCCGACCATGATCGTGGTTCGGCGCATGTCCAGGTCCGTCAGAACGTGTACGGGGTTTTTGTAGAGGAATGCATTCGGCAGCATCACCAGGACGCCGTCGGTCTGGCGGATGAAGGTGTCGCGGATGGTGATGTCCTCGACCTTGCCGGTGATGCCTTCGCAGGTGACGAAATCCCCGATACGCATCGGCTTGCGCAGCATGATGAGAATGCCGGCCAGGAAGTTCTCGAAGATATCCTTGAACGCAAGACCGATGGCGATCGAACCGATGCCGAGACCGGCGAGCGCCTCCCCCGGCGTGAGGCCGGGCAAGGCGATGGTGGCGGTGATGAGCAGGCCGCAGAACCAGATGGCTGTCGTCGAAAGAACAAGGAGGGCGTTCTTCAGCGCCGGTCGCATGCGCTTACGAAACACCACGCTGGAAAGGAGCCATCGAACCGCCGCAGCCAACAGCCACGTGACGATGAGGAAGACGACTGCCGCAATGATATTCGGCAGAAGCGTCACCACGCCCCGGAGCAACTCTTCGATCCGCTCACGCAGAATCGCCAAAGGTTTGAGGTCGAGAAAGTCCAACACGGTTCCCCTGCATCCCCGCTCCTGGACGGGCGCCCATGCGCTCAACACCGTGGAGGCGGAAATGTTGCCTCTAGGCGGATGCAGTCACTCCATCCAAGCGTAAGCTCAGCGACGGGGCGTCCAGAAGAAGACCCGACCTACAGCGGAATATTGTCGTGCTTCTTCCAGGGGTTTTCGACGTGCTTGTTGCGCAGCATTTGCAGGCCCCGGCAGATACGCATGCGCGTGCCTTGCGGCATGATCACCTCGTCGATATAGCCGCGCTCCGCGGCCACGAACGGGTTGGCGAAGCGCGCCTGATACTGATCGATGCGCTTCTGGATCTTCTCCGGATCGCCGAGTTCGGACCGGTAAAGGATCTCGGCCGCGCCCTTCGCGCCCATCACCGCGATCTCGGCCGAGGGCCAAGCATAGTTGAGGTCGCCCCGGATATGCTTCGAGCTCATGACGTCGTAGGCGCCGCCATAGGCCTTGCGGGTGATGACGGTGATCTTCGGCACGGTCGCCTCGGTGAAGGCGAACAGCAGCTTGGCGCCATGCTTGATGAGACCGCCATATTCCTGGTCCGTGCCCGGCAGGAAGCCCGGCACGTCCACGAACGTGATGATCGGGATCGAGAAGCAGTCGCAGAAGCGGACGAAGCGCGCGGCCTTGCGGGAGGCGTCGCTGTCGAGCACACCCGCCAGCACCATGGGCTGGTTGGCGACGATGCCGACCGTGCGCCCTTCCATGCGGGCGAAGCCGATGACGATGTTGCGGGCGAAGGTCTCCTGGACCTCGAAGAAATCGCCCTCGTCCACGACTTTGTGGATCAGCTCCTTGATGTCGTAGGGCTTGTTCGGATTGTCCGGAATGAGCGTGTTGAGCGAGGTGTCCTCGCGGTCCCACGGATCGCGGGTCGGCAGCTCCGGCACGCCGGACAGGTTCGACGACGGCAGGAAGTCCATGAGCCGGCGCATCTGAAGCAGCGCCTCGACGTCGTTGTCGTAGGCGCCGTCGGCGATGGAGGACTTGGTCGTGTGCACCGAAGCGCCGCCCAGCTGCTCCGCGGTCACTTCTTCCTTGGTCACGGTCTTCACCACGTCCGGGCCCGTGACGAACATGTAGGACGTATCGCGCACCATGAAGATGAAGTCGGTCATGGCGGGCGAATACACGTCGCCGCCCGCGCACGGCCCCATGATGACGCTGATCTGCGGGATGACGCCCGAAGCCTGGACATTGCGCAGGAACACCTCGCCATAGCCGCCGAGCGCCGCCACACCTTCCTGGATGCGGGCGCCGCCCGCATCGAACAGGCCGATGACCGGCGCGCGGTTGCGCAAGGCCATGTCCTGGACCTTGATCATCTTGTTGGCGTGGGCTTCGGACAGCGAGCCGCCGAACACGGTGAAGTCCTTGGCGATTACATAGACCACGCGGCCGTTGATCGTGCCCCAGCCCGTCACGACGCCGTCCCCCGGGAACTTGGTGTCGGACATGCCGAAATCCGAACAACGGTGCTCGACATACATGTCGAACTCTTCGAAGGAGTTGTCGTCGAGAAGGAGCTGAAGCCGCTCGCGCGCGGTCAGCTTGCCGCGCTTGTGCTGGGCGTCGATACGCTTTTCGCCGCCGCCCATGCGGGCCTTGGCACGGCGGATTTCCAGCTCTTCGATGACTTCTTTCATTCTACGAACTCCCCCAGAAACCTTGATACGCCGCCCTGACGCGCGCCCGGATCAGCATGACAGTTTTGCCACTATTTGACTTTGGCATGGTCCATAGCATGGCCGGAAACCAAGGCAAATGGGCAAGGAAGCCTCGAGACGAAAGTTCGCCCGATCTGGCAAGGCCCTGACTCTCTTTCGAAAGGCCCTAACTCTCTTTCGAAAGGCCCTGACCCAGCCGATTCAAAGGAATCAGGAAAGTGCGAGCAGCTTGGCCGCGGCGTCGAAGTCGGTTTTCCGGTTTTGGCGGCGCTGTTTGGCCTCCGCATCCTCGCCCCACTGACTGATCTGCCAGTCCTCGTCCAAATGGGCGGCCTCCCAGGCGGCCTCGGGCGAGAGTTCTCCCCGAGCCACCGCAAGGGGCAGGAGCGCGGACCCGGTCAAAGTCGTCATGACATGCAGGGCGGCGAGCTTCAGGGCATCCAGCGGCTCGATTTCGGCCCGTAGAGCCGCGAGCGAGGTCTCCGGCTGGGGCACATGCATGACGCCCTCGGCGAGGCTTAGCGGCGCCCCTAACGCTCCCGCGGCCCAGGACAGGACCGGGTCCCATGCCTCGGCCTGAAGAGACAGAAGTCCCTCGGGACCGCTCGCCCGGTAGCAGAGAAGGTCCGAGCCCGCATGGGCTAGAATGTCGTCGACGACCGCCGCCTCCTGACCCACGACGCCGTCGATGGCCGAGTTCACCAGCCTGGTCAGCGGCATCGTCTGTGGATCGATCCTGTCGCCCTGCGCGCGCCACTCGTCGGCAATGGCCTCGGCAAGCGCGGCGCTCGGCACAGCCAGCGGGGACTTGCCAGGGGTGCGCACGCGGCGTCCATCCAGTAGGATCGCGGCCTTCCCGCCCTCATCCGCGACCGTCACGTCCTTGTAGAAGCGCTTTGGAAGACTCGGCTTTTCGAAGCCGGCGGCAACGGTCTTGCCAGCTTGCTTGTCCTCGTCGTTCTGCTGATCGCTCACACTGTCATCCAACGGTTCGGAACTGCGTCGTGCCTAGCCGCACGAGACGCCGCAGACATCGTCGTCCTCGTCCGCATCGCCCCCCTTGGGCGAGAAGCCGAACGCGGCGAAGGCGGCCTCCATATGCGGCGGCAGCGGCGCGGTCACGTCCACGACGCCCTCGCCGCTCGGATGGGGAAAGCTGATCCGTCGGGCGTGCAGATGCAAGCGCCGCTCGATCCCTTCGGGCAGCTCGGTCTCGCTTGGGTATTTCGTGTCGCCGAGAATGGGATGGCCCAGGATCGCCATATGGGCGCGGAGCTGGTGCTGACGACCCGTGACCGGCTTCAGCGACATGAGCGCCACCTGACGCGCCGCCCGGTCGATCACGGAATAATGGGTCACGGCGGACTGAGCCTTATCCTGCTCGCCTGGACGGGCCTTGCGCACCCGCTCGCCGTCGGCCGTGGCAGCCTTGACCAGCGCCGCGTCGACCTTGCCTTGCGGCGGCTTCGGCACGCCATGCACCAGCGCCCAATAGATCTTCCGGACGGAACGGGTCTGAAAGGCCTTGCCGAGCTTTGAGGCGACGGCCCGCTTCTTGGCCACCACCAGGACGCCCGACGTATCGCGGTCGAGCCGATGCACGAGGCGCGGCCTTGACTGCGAACTGTCTCCCATCCCCTCGAGTAGCCGGTCGATGTGCTGGGCGGTTTTCGTGCCCCCTTGCACCGCGAGACCCGACGGTTTGTTCAGGATCAGGAGGTCGTCGTCCTCGTAAAGCGTGATCGATTTCAGGAAAGCCCGGTCCTCCTTGGAGAGCGGTTTTGCGGTCCCCGGGGGCGGCGGTGCGTCCGGCAGCGGCGGCACGCGCACGCTCTGCCCGGCCTCCAGCCGCGTATTCGCCTTCACACGGCCGCCGTCGACCCTGACCTGACCGGTGCGGAGCAGCTTTTCGAGCCGCCCGTGGGGGACTTGCGCGTAATGGGCCTTGAACCAGCGATCCAAGCGCATGCCGTCTTCATCATCCTTGACGCTTCTGGTTTCGACTTGCCCCATGGCTAGAGAGCACGCACGAGCGCCAGCCCGGCAAAGAGCGCGGCGATGGAAATGAAAACAGATGCAGCGAAGTAGAGGCCCGCGTTCAGATAGTCGTTACGGGCGACCAGATTGGCGAAATCCGCGGAAAAGGACGAGAAGGTCGTAAATCCGCCCAGCACGCCCAAAGCGAGAAACGCGCGGAGATCCTGGTGCACCGTCCAGCGGAGCGCCATGAGTTCGATCAGAACGCCCATGAGGAAGCAGCCGAGAACATTGGCCATGAGCGTACCCCAGGGAAACCCGAAGCCCACGAGCCGCACCATGCCAAGCCCGAGAAGATAGCGCGCCGAGGCGCCGATGGCGCCACCCGCAGCCACGCTTAAGAGTGTGCTCACCTAAGCCTCCCCGGTCCGCGCCGCGCGGATCTGTGCCCAGCGCTCCAGCCGTTTCTTGACTTCGGCCTCATAGCCCCTGCCGGTCGGCGCATAGAAGTGCTGCCGCTCCATCTGTTCCGGGAAATAGTCCTGGCCGGAAAAGCCTTCGGCCTCGTTGTGGTCGTAGGCGTAGTCGCGGCCATAGCCTTCCTGCTCCATGAGCTTGGTCGGGGCATTGAGAATGTGCTTCGGCGGCAGCAGCGACCCGCTCTCCCGCGCCGCCCGCACCGAGGCTTTGAAGGCCATATAGGCGGCGTTCGATTTCGGCGCGGTGGCAAGATAGACGGTCGCCTGAGCTAGCGCGAGTTCGCCCTCAGGCGACCCCAGGAAATCGTAGGCATCTTTTGCGGCGTTGGCCTGCAGCAGCGCGGCCGGATCCGCCATGCCGATGTCCTCGACCGCCATGCGCACGAGACGGCGCGCGATGTAGAGAGGGTCCTCGCCGCCAGCGAACATGCGCGCGAGCCAGTAAAGGGCTGCGTCCGGGTCGGAGCCGCGCACCGATTTATGCAGCGCGCTGATGAGGTTGTAGTGGCCGTCTTGCCCTTTGTCGTAGATCGGGGCGCGCCGTTGAACGAGCTTGGCAAGTCCCTCGCGGTCGACAATCGACATGGACTCTGGCGGAACTGACAGGAAAACATCTTCGACGAGGTTGATGAGCCCGCGTCCATCGCCGTCGGCCATGGAGATCAGTGCCGCTCTGGCATCGTCGTCCAGCGGCAGTTTCCGCCCCTCGTGGGCTTCCGCGCGTTGCACCAAGGCCTCCAGAGCCGCATCGTCGAGCCGCTTGAAGGTCA